>NZ_JBFUID010000051.1:0-86142 GCF_056402055.1 Pseudomonas sp. P4_C4
AGGTCAAGTTCATCAACGAAGACATCGACAACACGCACCGGATTAGTCTCGCTGACGTAATCGTCCAGGCTCTCGGGGAGCAGGGTCCTTTGACCTCGGTGTTCACCTTGAATGAAGCGTTTCATGGGCAACCCTTGCGATGAAATCCTGGGAAATCATAGCAAGGGTTTGCTTTGGAGTTTTTACACACTCTGGGCCATGGATGGCCGATGGCGGCGGGCCCACGGAGCAGGACCGGAGCGAGGGCATGCCGAGCCTAAGCGAGGCACCGAACGTCAGGGGCAAAAGCCCTTGGTTACTTGGGGCTCTTCCAAGTGACCCGCCGTAAGGGCGGAAGCAATAGTGGCCGTTACCGCAGCAATGGATATGTACACCCTCAAAAATCCATATCGCCCGCCAAGCAGCCATCGTCGGAACGCCGCCCGGACCAAGCTCGCTCCCACAGGGATCAGCGCCAGGCGGGTGCTTTCAGCTAATATGCCCCCCACTCGAACAAGAACAGGGCTTGCCGCGATCCATGTCGGAAAAAGACACCATCTCCATCCAACTGGTGCGTGAAGCACTGTTGCAAAGCTGCGCGCCGGGAATCGCCACGGACGAGGTGTTGATCAAGGTTGGCATCGACCCGCTGCTGTTGGGCAACACCGGCGCCCGCGTTCCGGCCACGGCTTATGCGCGCCTGTGGCGGCTGCTGGCACGGCGCGGGGACGATGAGTTTTTTGGCATGGACCCACGCAAACTGAAATCCGGCAGCTTTGCCTTTCTGTGTCGCAGCGCCATGCACCAGCCCAACGTGGCGGCGGGACTGTCCAGCGGCCTGGGGTTTCTGTCATTGATCCTCGAACACCTGCCGGCACAGTTGGTGCGTCAGCAAAGCCTGGCGGAAATCGTCCTGCTGGAGGACGACAAAGACCCGCGCCGGGCCTTCACCTATTTCACCTACTGGATGATCGTGCACGGCGTTGCGTGCTGGCTGGCAGGGCGGCGGATTCCAATCCTGGCCATCGAACTGCGCTGTGCGAAACCGGATTTCTGCGATGACTATCAGGTGATGTTTTCCGAGAACCTGCGTTTCGACCGTCCGCGCACGCGGATGATTTTCTCCGCCGATTGTCTGGACTTGCCGATCAAGCGCAGCCCTGAAGAACTCAAGCGATTCCTGGCCCATGCGCCGGCGAACATTCTGGTCAAGTACCGCGATCCGCAGAGCCTGGCCAGTCGCATCAAACACGATCTACGCCATCTGCCGGCCGAACACTGGCCGGAAACCGAAGTCCTGGCACAACGCCTGTGCATGTCGGCATCAACCCTGCGCCGCCGACTGGCCGAAGAAGGGCAAACCTATCAGGGTCTCAAGGACAGCGTGCGCAAGGAGCTGGCGATTGTCTGGCTGGCCGAGCCGGCGATCAGCTTCAGCGAGATCGCCACGCGGCTGGGGTTCGCTGACGTGAGTTCGTTCTACAAGGCGTTTCGCAAGTGGTCGGGGTCGAATCCTGGGCATTACCGCAGCCTGATTCTCAATGACACCGAGTAGGTTCAGCGGCGCAACGGTCATTTCTTCGCAGGCTGTTAACGGCTGCCAGTGGCCGATCCCGGCAGATTGAGCGTGCCACTGTCCACGAAGCGCATGGTGTTGAACAGGCCACCCGAGAGCTTGCCGTGCAGGATATAAGGCATGTTGTTGAGCGTTTTCATTTGGCTGATGCCATAGGTCTGGCGGACCATCGAAAACGCCGAAACGCTGACTGGTACGCTCACGACGACGTCGGAAAAACGCCCGATCGTGCCCCTCTCATCGGTGACGCCGGAAGCGAAGGGTTGGCCGTTGATGTCCAGATCCAAAGCAACGCCACTGTAGGTGAGGGTGGTGTCATTGGGGTTTTGCACGCGGATTTTCACGGCAAAGCGCACTTCCAAGCCCTCGCCTTGCAGGGGCTCGACGCCCACGACGTTGATTTTCAATGGGTCTCGATTGGGCAGAGAAGAACAAGCGCTCAGGCAGAGYAGGAGGGAAATCAGGACCGCGTGGAGGCTGCGCATGGACGTGCTCTCATCTGAATAGGGCTGAACCGCCAGCGGCTCAGCCCTTGAGCCCGTCTAGTGGTTCGACTGTGCGACCATCGCAGGCTTTGCGGGTTCATCCCTGGTGGTCACATCGGGGTTCTGCATCACCTGAAGCACTGAGGCCTCCGGATCGAATTCGTCCTCTTCCAGTTCGATGAATTCCTCGGGCAGGAAGATATTAAGAACGATAGCGCACAGCGCGCCGACGGTGATGGGCGATTCGAAAATGTTGTGCAGGGCCTTGGGCAGTTCACGCAAGACTTCCGGCACGGCGGCCACGCCCAGGCCCATGCCGACGGAAATCAATGAACGCGGCAAAAAAACACACGCCGAAGATGGTCGAGAGAATTTCATCGGTGCCGCCGCCCCGGGCCTTGACCATGAAGCCGGCACTGAGAGTCACACTGATGAACGAGAAACTGGTGCCTTGCAGGCACAACAGGCCGGAGCCCACCGGGCCAAAGCGCCGCGCTTGCACGAAGGTGCCCAGGCCGGAGACGAACAGCGCCATGCTGATCAGATAAGGAATTTCGTTTTGCAGGCCCAGGGCGCAGCCCATGATCAGCGTCGGGGTGATGATGCCGACGAAACTTGCCAGCACATGTTGCAGGGCGGCGAAGACGGTGGCGGTCAGGTGCGGACGGTCATCGAGGCCGTAGATCAGGTCGCTGTTGCGTGGAGCAGGGGCTTTTTCGGAGGCGGTCATGGTGGTTTGCGTGCCAGAAGGCGGGCCGGGTCAGAAAATGGAGGCGCAGGATGCCAGAACCGCCCGACCACGGCAAAAGAACCTCCAAAAACAGCGACTTACAGGCGCGGGGCGAACACCTCGGCCACGCTACGGCGTTTGGCGTGCAGTTGGCTGGCCTGGATCAACTGTTCGAGGTCTTCGGGCGTGACATCATAGAACGCTTCCATGTCGGCCAGCGCCAGTTTCAGGTCTTCGGCGGTGATGGCCTGACGGTCGACCGGCGGGTGATCGGCAGGAATCCTGGCCACCGGCTCGCTGGCACTCTTGGGGTAACGAACGCGGGTCAGGTTGTTGTAGGCCAGGGCGCAGAGCAGCATCGTCGCCGCGCTGAGCATCACCGGTCCAATGGCTCTCCAGTCCATGGCAATGGTCGCCGGATCGGCCAGCACCAGGGTCAGGGCCAATGCACCGGCCGGTGGATGCAGGCACCGCAGCCAGCACATCAGAATCAACGCCATGCCCGCCGCCAGGCAAGCGCTACCGAGGGTTCGGCCCAACACATGGGCCACCAGCAAGGCGATCACCCCGGCGCACAAGTAGCCGCCCAGAATCGACCAGGGTTGGGCGAGCGCGCCCGAAGACACGGCAAACAGCAGCACCGCCGACGCCCCCAGCGGGCCGATCAGGTGCTGGGCCACCTCAATGCCGAACACCTGGCTACAGAGCCACACGCTCATCAGTGTCCCCAAGGCCATGCCGATGGCGGCGCGGCTCCATTCGGTGGGGCGGGTATTGATGGCGGCGGGCAACCAGCGAGCAAGCATTCTGACAAAAACTCCGACAAGGAAAAATCGAGGTAAAAAAAAGGGCTTGGCTGGGAAACCCAGAAAGCCCTTGAAGGTGTTCCAACTGTTGGGGGAGGAACGCGCACAGTGTGCCGTTCAATCCAGCCACTGACAAATTCATATAAATGAGCTTTCAGTGCATTAATTTTGCTGTAAGTTGCCCCGTCGGCCGCTTATGTAGCACAGCAAACCACCCAGGGCAGCGAGTGCGCTCAAGGCATAAAACATCGTTGGCGCCGGGGTGTGCATCAACATGACGCCGCAAATCACCGGGCTCAACGCACCGCCGAGCGCAGCCAGGTTTTGCGCGCCGTAGTAGCTGCCGCGCAGTTCTTCCGGAGCCAGGGTATCGACGAAGAGAAACTCGGCCGGGTAAATGATGATTTCACCGAGGGTGAAGATAAACATCGCCACGCACCAGCTCACCAGGCTGTCCGCCAGGCTGAAACCGATCAGCCCGAGGATGAACAGGCCGGTGCCGGCCACGATCCACTGACGCAGTTGCTCGCGCTTGAGAAAACGCCCGATCTGGTATTGCAGCAAGATCACACTGATGGCGTTGCAGGCGAGCAGGGCGGCCATGATTTCCATGGTGTGCCGGGGATTACTGGTCACCAGCAGGTACTGCGACAGGTAAAAGGTAAATCGCCCGTGCACCACCGTGCTGAGCAGGCAACCGGCGGTGAACATGATCAGCGTGCGGTCGTTTTTCAGGGTGATCAGGGTTTTGAGAAAGCTCTGCGCCTGACCAGGGACAGACGAACGCGCCGGGTCCTTCGCGATCCCGGTCATCAGGAAAATACTGAAAAAAGCGATGGCCGCAGCCACCAGGAACGGTGCACTCGTAAAGGCGCCGGCGATCAGCACACCGAGCATCGGCCCGACGGCGTAGCCAATGTTGGTCAGGGTATAGCTCAGGGAAAACGCCTTGGCGCGCTGACCCACCGCCAGGTTGTCGCTTAGGATCGCTTTCGAACCGATCAGGAATAGCGATGAGGCGGTTTCGGTGACGATCAGGGTGATCGTGGTCAGGTAGAGGTTTTCAGCAAAGGTCAGCAACACCAGGCCGACAGCGCTGGATGCCATCGAGAGAATCAGCAGCCGGCGTTTTTCGAAGCGATCGATGATGTAGCCGCCGTAGAGCGAGAGCAGGGTGGCGACGAACACCGCAATTCCGAGCAGCAAGCCAACGTCCTGTTGGTTGAGGCCAAGTTTGTCGCTGATGAACAGTGTGAGCAGCGGGCTGGTAATGGCGCGGCTGACGACGATGGTCAAAGAGCAGATCAGCAGGCGGCGGATGAGGGGGGAGTAGGTGGTCACGGCGTGAATGTCCTTATTCAATCGGGCCGGCATCAGCCCGGTCGTGAGCGCTACTACTCTGGCAGTCGGACACTCGGTCTTTGCTACGGGGTTTACTGGAGGTGCAGCAGCACGAAATCATTCTTGTCGAAACGCCCGCTCAGCACGGGTGGCAAGGCACCTATGGCCGTGCCTTGCAGTGTCTTGTAAACGTTCAGGTCCATCATCAGCCACGCCGGGCCCTTGAGGGCGTCAAGTTCCAGGAGTGAATCGGTGAACTCCGGTTGCAGGCCTTGATTGATGTTGACCATGAACTTGATGGCTTTGGCATCCTTGCCCATCGCGTGCATCACCAGTGGTGCGGGGTCTTTTTGCACGAGTTCAAACGCTTCGTGGCTGAAGGTCCGGGTGTCGTAAAGCTGTCGCTGGATCGGCTCGAACTGCAGGATATATACCGACCACAGTGCCAGGACTGCGCAAAGGGCGAGAGTCTGCGCGCGCCAGCGGGGATGCCTGAGCGCTACGACGGCGACCGCTTGCAGCGCGCCGAGAATGATGAACAACGACGTGAGATGGGCCACGTCTTCGGGGAATCTTCGCTGTATCACCAGCAAGGTCACGATCAGCAGCCCCGGAATCAGCAGCCATAAGCCCTGCATCAATACGCGCAGCCAACCGAACAGCCGACCTTGCAAGGCGTAAAACGGATAAGCCGCAATGATCGCCGCCATGGGCAGCATCGGCAGCAGGTAACGGGCCTTTTTCGCCTGCGGGACAGAAAGGCCGACCATCACGATCAGCCCGGCGGCTGCGCAGTACAGCGTCAGGCGCAATGCCGGGCCTGACTGTTGTCGGCCAGAAGCGGCGATCGCCACCAGCGCCAGCACTGCCAGTGGCCAAGCCAGTGCGTAGTTGCCTACCGAACTGGTGAAGTAATACAACACCTCGTTGGAGCCTTCGCTACCGTCCATGCGTCCCATGAACTGCATGCGAATCACGTCCTGCAAGAAGGCCGGGCCGCCGCTGACGTCCGCCAGCCACAACAACAGACCGATGCACACCGCCAGCAGCACCGCTGCCAGCAATCCGAAGACGATCAGCCGTCGCCATTGGCGATTGACCAGGAAATAGCTGCACAGCATCCCCGTAGGAATAACCAGGCCGATGGGCCCGCGAATCCAGAAGCCCAGCATCAGCAAGGCAAAGATCAGAACCCGGCGGCGCGGCGCCGCGAAGTGATCGGCGGCGTAGCCCAGGTAGAACACGCTGAACGCGACAGCCGCCAGCATCAGGTCGAGGGAAACCGCGCGGGTTTCCGTGATGAAGGTGTTGGTCAACAGCATCAAGGCGATGCTCAGCAGCGCCCAACGCGTGGAATAGGGTGCCAGCAGGCGGTACATCAAGGTGACGATGACCGCTGCGGCGATGGCGCTCGGCAGCCATGCGGTCAGGCTGGTGACCTGGCCGAGCGGCAGTGAAAGCAGCCAGATGAATAGCGTTGAAAGTCCCGAATAGTCTGCGTAGGGCTGGCCATAGGTCGTCGGAAAAAACGACGGCCCATTGCGCAGCATCTCCTGGGCGAACAGCACGAAGCGCGAATCGAAACCGATGGCCGCCTGCTGATACATTCCGGCGCAGAACAACATCAGCGCCAACAGACCCAGCGCGAGGGACTGTTGGCGGATGCGAGGGATCATGAGATTCAGGCGACCACTGATTCGGTTGACCATTGCTGGTAAGGAATCGGCAATTTGCGCGATTCGCCGCGGCCGATCGGGAAGTAGGTGAAACCGATGCGTGCCAGACGGTCTGCGTCGTACAGGTTGCGGCCGTCGAAGATCACCGGTGCGTTGAGCCGCTGCTGGATCAGCTCGAAGTCCGGCGCCTTGAACTGTTGCCATTCGGTGCAGATGATCAGTGCATCGGCACCGGACAAGACCGACTCAGGCGTACCCATGAGCATCAGTTTCGATTCGTCGGGATACAGCTTCTGGGTTTCCTGCATGGCTTCCGGATCGAACGCACGGACATTCGCCCCGGCGGCCCACAAAGATTCCAGCAACACCCGGCTTGGTGCATCGCGCATGTCGTCGGTGTTTGGCTTGAACGCCAGGCCCCACAAGGCAAAGGTCTTGCCACGCAAATCGCCCTTGTAGAACGCATTGATGCGTTCGAACAGTTTGTGTTTCTGCCGCTCGTTGATGGCTTCCACCGCTTGCAGCAGGTCGCTGGAGCAATGGGCCTCTTCGGCGCTGTGGATCAGGGCGCGCATGTCCTTGGGGAAGCAAGAGCCGCCGTAGCCGCAACCGGGGTAGATGAAGTGGTAGCCGATTCGCGAGTCGGCGCCGATGCCCAGGCGTACCGATTCGATGTCGGCACCCAGGTGTTCGGCCAGTTCGGCGATCTGGTTGATGAAGCTGATCTTGGTCGCTAGCATGCAGTTGGCGGCGTACTTGGTCAGTTCGGCACTGCGCAGGTCCATGAACATGATGCGCTCATGGTTGCGGTTGAAGGGCGAGTACAGGTCACGCATCACGTCACGCACTTCGTCGCGTTCACAGCCGACGACGATACGGTCCGGGCGGCGGCAGTCGGCCACGGCCGAACCTTCTTTCAAAAACTCCGGGTTGGACACGATATCGAACTGCAATTCACGCCCGGCATTGAGCAGGCATTTGTCGATGTGGGCACGCAAGGCGTCTCCGGTGCCGACCGGAACGGTGGATTTCTCCACCAGGATCGCCGGCTGTTCGCGATGCCGTGCTACCGCTTCGCCCACCGACATCACGTAGCGCAAGTCCGCCGAGCCATCGTCCCGGGATGGAGTACCGACCGCGATGAACAGCACCTGTCCGTGCTGAACCGCGAACTTTTCATCGCTGGTGAACTGCAACCGTTTGGCGTCAAGGCCTTCGCGTACCAGGCTGGCCAGCCCGGGTTCGAAAATACTCACGTGGCCCTGCTTGAGCAGTTCGACTTTTTTCTGGTCAACGTCCATGCAGACTACGTCGTGGCCGACTTCCGCCAATACCGCTGCCTGCACCAGGCCAACATAACCGCTACCAAACACACTGATTTTCATGGGGCACTCCTTAATTCGGGCGCACGAGCAGGTCGAGAATTGATGGTAATGACGCCGAGGATGACCAATGCCACGCCAAGGCTTTTTGTAAGGCTGAATGATTCGTTGAACAGCGGCAGGCTGGCGGCCAGCAGGTACACCAGCGCGTAGCTGATGCTCAGCAACGAGTAGGCCCGGCCCAGGGGCAGGTCCCGCAGGGCGGCGAGCCAGCAGAGCATCGACAAGGCATAGGCGAAGATGGCTACGAGCACCACGGCAACGGGTGTCAGGTCGATGTGGGCGCTGAGCCAGTGTTCGGGTTGTGGCAGATGACTCATGCTCCAGCGCATGCCCAGTTGAGCGGCGCTGACCAGCAACACACTGCCCAGTGCGAAGGTGATACCGCGACTCAGGTTCATGCGTGTTGCCCCAGCAGTGCAACGCCGCCGATCACCAGCGCCACACCCAGCCAGTGGCGGCGGTCGATGGTTTCGTGGAACACGAAACGCGCGACCAGGGTGATCAGCACGAAGTTCAGGCTCAGCATCGGGTAGGCAATCCCGACTTCCAGGCGTTGCAGCACCAGCAGCCACACCAGCAGGCCCAGTCCCAAAGAGGCCAGGGCCAGCCAAAGCCAGGGTGAGCGCAGTTTCTCCATCCACCCGGAAGGTTTGCCGCGCCAGCTTTCTACCGCATATTTCTGGGCAATCTGGCCCAGGCAGGTCAGCAGGCAGGCGACCAGTAGCAATAGCAGGCTCATAGCGTCGCCTGAGGGATAATCAAAATAACCAGGTTGCCTTGTTCATACCGTTTGCCCTCTTTGGGCAATTGATCAAGTTCGCGCAGCTCTTCTTCGCCCTTGACCCGCATGACCACACCGACCGAGCCTAGTTGGCGAGCGTCGTGCATCCACTGTTGCACCTGGTCAGGGTTGACGCGCTGCTTGAGCGAATCAGGATAGGCAAGGCCATATTTCAATTCGCCTATCGTGTTGAAAAAAGCCACTTCCGGCCGTTTCACCCGCCAGGACAATGCCGACGCGGCACCCAGATCGTTGCTCAACAATTTGGCACTCTGGCCAAGCTCCTGGGCGTGATCGAGGATGAACTGGTCAGGCGTTTTGTTGGCGACTACGGAATTGGGCAGTCCGGCAGGCAATAAACCGATGAGCAGCAGGCTGCCAAAAGCCGGGGCTGCCCAGCACTGCAACGGGCGGAAGGCCTGCAGCAGGTTGGCCATGATCCAGCCGATCAAGCCGATGAACACCAACACCAGGTTGTGCAGTTCATGATCGTAAATCGGCTTTTTCAGTTGCAGATAAACCAGGGCCAGCAGGGTGACCACACCTACCACCAGGTTCAGCAGGCCGTTGATGCCCAGGACGCGACCTTGCTCCAGCTTCAATCGGTCAGCCAGTGCATGGCCGAGCAACAATGCCAGGGGCAACAGGCACGGCAGGATGTAGGCCGGCAACTTGCCTTTGCTCAGACTGAAGAAGAACAACGGCATCCATAGCCACAGCAGCAGGAACCCGATATTGGACTGGCGTCGGGTCTGCCAGGCTTGCTTCAGCGCGGGCGGCAGCAATGCAACCCACGGCATGCTGAAAGCGACCAGCAACGGCAGGTAATACCACCATGGCGCGTTATGCTGGGCATCGTCCCCGGCAAAACGGCGGATGTGTTCGTGCCAGAAGAAAAACCGCCAGTAGTCAGACTCCTGGGCGTGCACTGCCAGCGCCCATGGCAGGCTGACGGCGATGGCGACCACGACCGCCACCGGGCCGTAGACCAGCAGTTCACGCCAGCGTTTTTGCCAGATCATCCAGGGCAGCGCAATCAGCACCGGCAGTAGCCAGGCCAGGAAACCCTTGGTCATGAAGCCCATGCCGCAGGCAAGGCCCAGCACCGCCCACGCGATCAGGCGTTGACCGCGGGTGACGCTGTCCAGGGCAAACCACAACGCGACCAGGCTCAGATTGACCCAGAAGGTGAATTGCGGATCGAGGTTGGCATACCCCGCCGAAGCGGCAATGACCGTGAAGCTCATGTACAGCAGCGCGCAGGCGAAACTCTTGCGCGGTTCGTTCCACATCCGGCGGGCGACCAGGTAGCACAGCAGCACGCTCAAACCGGTGCTCAGTGCCGAAGCGAAGCGCACTCCGAAGAGGTTCTGGCCGAACAGCGCCTGACCGATGGCAATCATCCAGTAGCCGGCCGCGGGTTTTTCGAAATAGCGCACGTCCATGAAGTGTGGCGACACCCAGTTGCCGCTCAGGAGCATGCCTTGGCTGATCTGGGCGTAGCGGGTTTCGTCAGGAATCCATAAACCATGGCTGCCCAATGGCAGCAGGTATGCCAGCGCCACCATGGCCAGCAGTAACGGCAAAGCCCAGCGTTTGCTCATGCGCCTTGCACTCCCAGCCAGCCTTCGCGACCTTCGAGCGCACCGCGTACCACGCGGCCGATCGGCAAACTGTCAGGGGCCTGGGGCAGCAAGTCGCCCAAGGGTTGAAAACGGATGTCCCGCTGATGTGCATCGCTCAGCAGTTGACGGAAATCATTAGCCATCAGAATCCCTTCTACCTCGGCATGGATCGTGTAGACATTGAGTTTTTCCGGCGTGAACCGGTCCAGGATGAACCTGTTGAAGTCCTTGGCGGCGACGGTCGGCCCGACCACTTCGTCGAAGGTCGGCAGGTCCACCGGAATTTGCGGTGCGCCCAGGCGACCATCGGCCAATCGTGGCTGGAACAGGCTCAGGCCGCGACAATCGCTGTTATAGCGAAAGCCGAAGCCCTGCTTGGCTTCGATCACACGCTCGTCGGCACGCCAGC
Source organism: Pseudomonas sp. P4_C4 (assembly GCF_056402055.1). Taxonomy (NCBI): domain Bacteria; kingdom Pseudomonadati; phylum Pseudomonadota; class Gammaproteobacteria; order Pseudomonadales; family Pseudomonadaceae; genus Pseudomonas; species Pseudomonas sp. P4_C4. The sequence continues at coordinate 10,794 of NZ_JBFUID010000051.1, forward strand.
CGGCGGACGCCGAGCAGGTGATCTTGTCCCCGAGAATGTCGCTGAGGGTGTCCACGCCACGGCGTATCTGTTCGACCAGTTGTGCGTCGCTCCAGCGCCCGGCRTTGGCTTGCCAGCCGTGGTGATCCCAGGCGTGCAGGCCAACCTCATGCCCGGCATCCCGGGCCTGGCGCATCAAGTGCCCCAGGTCGCGGCCGATCGGTTTTCCAGGCCATGCGGTGCCGGCCAGCAGAATGTCCCAGCCATACAGGCCGGCTGCGTTGGAACGGAGCATTTTCCAGAGAAACTGTGGACGGATGAGGCGCCACAAGTGGCGCCCCATGTTGTCCGGCCCGACACTGAAGAAGAACGTCGCCTTGATCTGTGCTTCATCAAGGATTTCCAGCAACCGAGGCACTCCCTCTCGGGTGCCCCGGTAGGTGTCGACATCGATCCGCAGTCCCGCCTGCATCAACGCTTGTCCGCGATTTCGAGCATGGCTTCGCGCAAGAAGAAGTCCAGGGTGTTGCCGATGGTTTCACTCATCTCCACGGTTGGCGTCCAGTCCAGCAGGCGTTTGGCGTTGGCGATGCTCGGCTTGCGGTGCGACACGTCCTGGTAACCGGTGCCGTAGAACGCCTTGCTTTCGATGTCGCGGAAACCGGCGAACGGAGGGAAGTTGGCGCGCAGCGGGTGGGCTTCGAACTGACGCAGCAGCTCTTCGCCCAACTGACGGATGCTGGCCTCGTTTTCCGGGTTGCCGATGTTGATGATCTGGCCATTGCAGACATCGTTGTCGTTATCGATGATCCGTGCCAGGGCTTCAACACCGTCGGCGATGTCGGTGAAGCAGCGTTTTTGCTCGCCACCGTCGAACAGGCGAATCGGCGTACCTTCCACCAGGTTCAGGATCAGCTGGGTAATGGCGCGGGAGCTGCCGATTCGGGCCGAATCCAGACGGTCCAGGCGTGGACCCATCCAGTTGAACGGACGGAACAGGGTGAAATTCAGACCCTTCTGGCCATAGGCCCAGATCACGCGGTCCAGCAGTTGCTTGGAGACCGAGTAGATCCAGCGCTGCTTGTTGATCGGGCCGACCACCAGGTTGGAGTTGTCTTCGTCGAAGTTGTTGTCCTGGCACATGCCATAGACTTCCGAGGTCGACGGGAAGATCACGCGCTTATTGTACTTGACGCAGTAGCGAACCAGTTTCAGGTTTTCTTCGAAGTCCAGTTCGAACACGCGCAGCGGGTTACGGGTGTATTCGATTGGCGTGGCGATGGCCACCAGCGGCAGTACGACGTCGCACTTCTTGATGTGGTACTCGATCCATTCGGAGTGGATGCTGATGTCGCCTTCGACGAAGTGGAAGTTCGGGTGGCTGCGCAGGCGCTCGATGGCGTCCGAACCGATGTCCAGGCCGTAGACCTCGTAGCGGTCGTCACGCAACAGGCGCTCGGACAAGTGGTTGCCGATGAAGCCGTTGACGCCGAGGATCAGCACGCGGGTGCGACGTGGGGCACGGCCGGATTCGGCACCGCGCAGCACGGAACCGTCCACCAGGCCCAGTTCGTTGGCCAGTTGCGGACCGCTCAGGTACAGACCGTTGTCGTTGCGCTGGCCGGCGTTGATGATCAGCGAATCTTGACCGCAGGCGATGCGCAGCGGGTCGACGCTGATGACGCGGCCTGGCGCCAGGCCTTCGTTGCCCTTGGCGACTTCAGCGCTCCAGACAATCAGCTTGTGCTCGCCTACCGCGCAGAAGGCACCGGGGTATGGCTGGGTCACGGCGCGCACGAGGTTGAACAGTTCTTCGGCCGGCTTGGCCCAGACCAGTTTGCCGTCAGCCGGAGTGCGACGGCCGAACACCGTGGCTTTGGATTCGTCTTGCGGTGTTTCGCTGACCTTGCCTTGCAGCAGCGCCGGCAGGGTGTCGCGCAGCAGTTCAGCGGCGGCGGTGCGCAACTTGCCGTGCAGGCTCAGCGCGGTGTCGCTGCGCTCGATGGCGACCTTTTGCTGGGCCACGATGGCGCCCGCATCGGCGCGCTTGACCATGCGGTGCAGGGTCACGCCGGTTTCCGTTTCGCCGTTGACCAGTACCCAGTTGGCCGGTGCGCGACCACGATAGCGTGGCAACAGGGAACCGTGCAGGTTGAACGCGCCTTTGCGCGCAGTGGCCAACAGCGGTTCGCTCAGCAGGTTGCGGTAGTAGAAGGAGAAAATGTAGTCGGGATCGAGTTTGGCGATACGCTCGATCCACAACGGGTGGTTGGCATCTTCCGGTGCATGCACGGCAATGCCGTGGCGGGCGCACAACTGTGCGACGGAACCGTAGAACGCATTCTCCTTCGGATCGTCGGCGTGGGTGAACACCGCAGCGATCTCAAAACCTGTGGAGAGCAGGGATTCGATGCCGGCGCAGCCAATATCGTGATAGGCGAAGACAACAGCTTTTGCACTCATGAAGGAACCTGATCTGAAGAAGTGGAAGTAAGGCCGTCGACGGTAACAACGGAAGAGGGGGGGGCGGGCTGGCTACGCAGCACCTTTTCAATGAAGAAGCGCGGACGTGCGCGTACGTCGCTGTACATGCGGCCCAGGTATTCACCCAACAGGCCCATGCCGATGAATTGACCACCGGTGAAGACGAACAGCACGGCGAACAGTACGAAGGTACCGCCACCGGCCCAGCCGGAACCGAACACCAGACGCAACAGGATCAGCGCAATGGCGAATAGAACACCCAGGGCCGCCATGCCGACGCCGACGATGCTCAGCAGTCGCAGCGGCGTGGTGGTCATGCAGGTGACCAGGTCGAACATCAGGTTGATCAGGCGCATGGGGCTGTACTTGGAATCGCCGTGTTCACGCTCGGCGTGGGTCACGGGGATTTCCGTGGTGTGGCGGGCAAAGCTGTTGGCCAGGATCGGAATGAAGGTGCTGCGTTCACGGCAGGCGAGCATGGCGTCGACGATGGTGCGTCGGTAGGCGCGGAGCATGCAGCCGTAATCGCTCATGGCCACGCCGGTGGAACGCTGCACGGCGAGGTTGATCAGCTTCGACGGCCAGCGGCGCAAGGCCGAGTCCTGGCGGTTGTTGCGTACAGTCGCGACGACGTCATAGCCAAGTTCGGCCTGGGCCACCAGCCGCGGGATTTCTTCGGGCGGGTTTTGCAGGTCGGCATCGAGGGTGATGACGACATCGCCCTTGCACTGTTCGAAACCGGCCATGATCGCCGCGTGCTGGCCGTAGTTGCGGTTGAGGATCACCGCCACCACCGGGCTGCCTTCGCGGGAGGCGGCGTCTTCCAGGATCTGCGCGGAGTCATCACGGCTACCGTCGTCGACCAGCACGATTTCATAGGCCTGGTGCAACTGCTGGCAAGCCGCTTCAGTGCGCCGGAGCAACTCAGGCAGGCTTTCCTGTTCGTTGTAGACCGGAATGACGATCGAAACGAAGTTGATTGGGTAAGGTCTCAAAGGCTTCTGTCCATACAGTTTTCGATGGCACCGACGACGCGCTCGACATCATCGGTGGTCATGTCGGGGAACAACGGGATCGAACACAGCCGCGCCGAATTCCATTCGGTGTTGGGCAGGTACAGGTTGGGGTAACGCTGGCGGTAGTAAGTGTGCAGGTGCGTTGCAATGAAGTGAATACCTGTGCCGACATTCTGTTCCTGGAGCGCTTTCATGAACGCTTCGCGATCGAGCCCGCAGCGCTCGGCATCGATACGCAGGATGAACAGGTGCCAGGCGTGTTTTTGCGAATAGGCGGGAACGGCCAGCGGCTGCACCGGCAAGCCTTCCAGGCGCTGCAAGTAGGTCTGGGCCAGTTGAGTGCGCCTGGCGTTGATTTCGTCCAGGCGTTCCAGTTGCACCAGCGCGATGGCCGCGTTGATGTCGGCCAGGTTGTACTTGAAGCCGGGTTCGACCACCTGGGCCTGGGGCTTTCGGCCGTGGGTCAGGCGGTCGTAGGCATCAACCCCCAGCCCGTGAAACTTGAGCATGCGTACCCGCGAGGCCAGGGCTTCATCGTCGCTGACGAACATGGCGCCTTCGGCGCAGGTCATGTTCTTGATCGCGTGGAACGAGAAGATCGCCGTGCCTTTGGAACCGACGTGGCGACCTTTATAGAAAGTGCCTGCCGCGTGGGCGGCGTCTTCGATCACGGCAATGCCGTGTTTGTCGGCCAGGGCGTAGAGCGGATCGAGGTCGAATGCCGCACCGGCGTAATGCACCGGGATAATGGCTTTGGTGCGCGAAGTGATCGCAGCTTCGATAGTGGCCACGTCGGTCATCAGCGTGTCGCGGTCGATGTCGACGAACACCGGCGTGGCACCCAGCAGGGTGATCATGTTGGCGGTGGAAACCCAGGTTTGCGAGGGCGTAATGACTTCATCGCCGGGACCGATGCCCAATGCCAGCAGGGTGATATGCATCCCGCCGGTGGCCGAGGAAAGTGCCACGGCATGTCGGCAACCGACGTAGTTGGCGAAGTGTTCTTCCAGTGCCTGGTTCTTCGGTCCGGTAGTGATCCACCCGGAGCGTAATACTTGCTCTACGGCCGCGATTTCTTCGTCGCCGATGCTGGGACGGGAGAAAGGGAGAAACGCCTGACTCATGGGCACCTCAGGGGCTGAAAACGTAAATAGCCTTTGAGGCTAAAAGGGATCCAAAAATCAGCATAGACGCTAAATCAGAATCTGCATCAAATCAACTAGTTACTGGTGTGGAGGTGAAAAACCGCGTCGGTTGACTTTTTTCGCCATGGCCGGCAGGTTGGACGTCCATTTGGGTTGCGCCGACTTTACAGAAGGTTATGCCCGATTTTGTGAAAGGAACATGAAAAAACGGTTGGGGAATCGTTTTATCTGAAGGCTATTAAGCCGCTGTTCAGACTTCTTCCGTTTACCGCGTTTTTAGGAAAAGTCCTACAAGTGTATTGTCTTTTATATCATCGTTATTTCACTTCTTAGTTGTTTCATTGAACTGTTTACATTCAAGGCCGTTTCGTTTGATTGACTTACCTGTTACTGACTCACGCTCACCCCTCACCAATCCGCTGACCCTGTATCTGGCGCGACTGGCGCCATCCAGCCAACTGACCATGCGTTATGTGCTGCAAGATGCCGCCGACCGCCTGGGCTTCGAAGACCAGGATATCGAGGAGATACCCTGGCACAACTTGCAGCCCGAGGATGTGATCGCCCTGGTGGCCACTTTGCGTTCGGATGGTTATGCGCCGAACACCTCCTCGCTGTATGTCAACGCGGTGCGCGGGGTGATGAACGAAGCGTGGCGCATGAGCCTGATCTCTCAGGACCATCTGTTGAAGATGCGTACGGTGAAGGGCATGGCCGGGACACGGCTGTCCCAGGGGCGCAATCTCAGGCGCACGCTGATTCAGGAATTGATGGCGGTCTGCGCCGCCGATCCGCGGCCGCAAGGCCTGCGGGATGCAGCAATCATCGGGATTCTGTACGGTTCGGGGATGCGCAAATCCGAATCGGTGAACCTGGAGCTGAACCAGGTCGATTTCACCGAGCGCAGCCTGCGGGTGACGGCCAAGGGCAACAAACAGTTGATCAAGTACGCCCCGGCCTGGGCCTTCGCCAAGCTTGAAGCCTGGCTTGAGCTGCGCCGTTCGCTGCTCAAGGACGGCGAGCCGGACGACCCGTTCCTGTTCAACCGCATCCGCCGGGGCAGCCATATCACCCGTGAGCGCATCACCAAGCACGCGATTTACTACATCGCCCGGCAGCGGGGCGCGCAGGTCGGGGTGAAAATCATGCCCCACGACTTCCGGCGTTCATTCATAACCCGGGTGATCGAAGAGCATGACTTGTCGATTGCGCAGAAGCTGGCGCACCACAGCAACATCCAGACCACAGCCAACTACGATGTGCGCGATGACAACGAGCGGCGTCGGGCAGTGGATCGATTCGATCTGTGAGCGATCACATCTCGCTCAGCACATGGGCATGGCCGATGGTCGAGACCTGAACCGAGCTGCCGGCGGGTGGTGCATACATGCCTGAGCTGCGCACCAGCAGTGATCGGCCCGGTTGCTCGCGGCTGGTCAATGGCTGGAGTTCCACCGTCAGCGTGCAGGTGTTGCCGCTGAAGTCCCGGTCGGTGACCACGGCCCGGCAACCGCTGGCTTCCGGGTCGCTGGGCAGGATGCTGGCCAGTTGCAGCTGTTCGGGACGCAGCATGATCTGTGCCGCGCTGTTGTTGCGGTGGTTGTTGACCGGGATTCGCCCCAGGTCGCAATGGGCCCAACCGGCCTCGATGCGCGCGGGCATGACCACGGCATCCCCCAGGAACAGGGCGGTCTGTTCATCCTCGGGGTAGCGGTAGAGGTCCAGCGGATGCCCTGACTGGACCAGTCGGCCATGGCGCATCACCGCCAACTGGTCGGCGAACGACAGGGCTTCACTCTGGTCATGGGTGACCAGAATGGTGGTGACGCCTGCGTCTTCCAGCAGCCGCGCAACCATCTTGCGCATTGCGGCGCGCAATCCGGTATCGAGCGCCGAGAATGGCTCGTCCAGCAGCATCAGCCGTGGCTGTTGCGCCAACGCCCGGGCCAGGGCCACGCGCTGTTGCTGGCCACCGGACAATTCGTGAGGCCAGCGCTCGGCCATCTTCGCGTCCAGCGCCACGCTGTCCATCAGTTCGGCGATTCGCTGTTGTTTTTCAGTGCCCTTGGTCGCCAAGCCGAAGCCGATGTTCGCGGCCACGGTCATGTGCGGGAACAGCGCACCGTCCTGCGGCACGTAGCCGATCAGGCGTTGATGGGCCGGCACTTCGTGGGTGCCGTCGACCAGGGTCTGGCCATTGAACGAAAGACGTCCGGCGTCGGGGAATTCGAAGCCGGCAATCATCCGCAGTAACGTGGTTTTACCGGAGCCGGAAGGACCGACGATCACCGTGCGACTGCCGCTGGGCACCGACAGGCTGACGTTGTCCAGGGCGCAATGGGCGCCATAGGATTTGTAGAGGGCATTCAATTCAAGAGTGTTCATCGGCCAGCCGTTTTTTTCGATTGGTGATAAAGAAGTCCGGTCAGCGGCAGCGACAGCATAACCATCAACAAGGCGTAGGGTGCAGCGGCGGCATAATCGATTTCGCTGGTCATGGCCCAGAATCCGGTCGCCAGGGTGCGCGTGCCATTCGGAGCCAGCAACAGGGTGGCGGTCAGCTCGTTGGTGATCGCCAGGAACACCAGCGCCGCGCCGGCGGCAGCCCCTGGAGCGGCCAGTCGCAAGGTGATCAGCCACAGTGCCCGGGCCGGCGAGCGGCCCAGGCTGCGGGCAATGTTTTCCAGTTCCACCGGGGCCTGGGCAATGCCTGCGCGCAGGCTCACCAGCGCGCGGGGCAAGAACATCAACAGGTACGCCAGCAGCACGGTGAAGGTGGTCTGGTAAATCGGCCGGGCAAAATGGATCGTGACGGTCACCAACGCCAGCGCCACGATAATTCCCGGCAGGGAACTGGTGATGTAGTTGCAGCTTTCCAGTACCCGTTGCAGTCGGCCGGGGTAGCGGATTGACAGCCAGGCGATCGGGATCGCCGCGCAGGTGGTCAGCGCCGCGCCCGCAATACCGAGCAACAGGGTTTGCTCCAGGGCCGGCAGCAATTCGGCCATGTCCCAGACTTCCACACCGCCGGCGATCAGCCATTTGCCCAGGGTGATCAAGGGCACGCCCAGGGCCAGGGTGCAGGTCACGATTTGCAGGGTCAACGAGAGCAGGGTGGATGCCGGTTTCAGGCACACGACCCGTTGCTCCCGGGCGCTTCCCGAACCGACGCGAGCATAACGGGCAGAACCCCGGGCGGCGGATTCGGCCGTCAACATCGCCAGGCAACACAACGCCAGCACGCTGGCCAGCATGTGCGCCGCTGCGCCGTTGAAGGTCGATTTGAACTGATCGAAGATCGCGGTGGTAAAGGTGTCGAAGCGGATCATCGCGTACAGGCCGTATTCGGCCAGCAGGTGCAGGCCGACCAGCAAGGCGCCACCGCAGATCGCCAGACGCAATTGCGGCAACACCACGCGGAAAAACACTTTCCAGGGTTTTAGCCCCATGGATTCGGCGACGTCTTCAATGGCCGGGTCGAGCCGGCGCAAGGTGGCCGCTACCGGCAAATACAGGAACGGGAAGTAGGCGATGACCGAGACCAGGACACCGGCAAACAAGCCGTGGATCGGTGGCACCAGGCTGACCCAGGCGTAGCTGTGAACGAACGCGGGCACCGCCAGCGGTGCGGTGGCCAGCAACGACCACCAGCGTCGTCCGGGCAAATTTGTACGTTCTGTGAGCCACGCCAGTGTCACCCCCAGCGCCACGCACAACGGAATCGTCAGCAGTACCAGCAATACGGTATTGATCAGCAGTTCGCCAACCCGGGGGCGGAACACCAGGGTCACGACGGTTGACCAGCCTGTCTGCAGGGACACGCCAATAACGTAAGCGATCGGTAGCAGTGCCAGTAATGAAACCAGCACCGACAAACCGATCACCCATACACCGCCACGTCCCGCAAAGACTCCGCGGGATCGTCGACGCAAATGTGCGGGTGTCGCCTCGGCGACACCCGCAGGCAGGGTTTCAGGCATCAATTTAGAGCAGTCCGGCCTGTGTCATCAGCTCCACGGCTTTTTTGCTGTCGAGTTTGGAAGCATCGACAGTCGGCGCATCGAGTTGCTGCAGGGGCACCAGTTTAGGGTTGGATTCAGCGTTCTTGCCCACGGCGTACTCAAACGACTTGCCGTTCTTCAGGACGGCCTGGCCATCCTTGCCGGTAATGTATTTGAGAAACGCCTGGGCTTGTTCTTTGTGTTGGCTGGAAGCGAGGACGCCGCCGCCGGAGATGCTAACAAAAGCGCCCGGATCTTTGTGCTTGAAATAGTGCAGGGCGGTGTTTTTGCTGTTTTCGCCGGTCTTGGACTGATCCACCAGGCTGTAATAGTGGTAGATCACGCCGCTGTCGATCTGCCCGGCATTCACCGCCTTGAGTACCGAGCTGTTGCCACGGTAGTTGGTGTAGTTGGTTTTCATCGCTTTCAGCCATTCCAGCGTGGCGGCTTCACCCTTTTGTTCCAGGATGGCAGCGACGATGGCCTGGAAGTCAGCACCGCCTGGCGAGGCAGCCCAGCGACCCTTCCAGCTCGGATCGGCCAGATCCATGATCGATTTCGGCAGATTGGCTTCCGACAGTTTGCCCGGGTTGTACACAAACACCGTGGAGCGCGCGGCAATCCCGACCCATTTGCCGTGGGCCGGGCGGTAGGCGGAGTCAACCTGTTCCAGCGTGGTCTTGTCGACAGGCGCAAACAGCCCGGCGTTGTCGACCAGTACCATGGCCGGGGAGTTTTCGGTCAGGAATACGTCCGCCGGAGAAGCCGTGCCTTCCTGCACGATCTGGTTGCCCATCTCGGTGTCATCGCCGTTACGCAAGGTCACGGGAATACCGGTTTCCTGGGTAAAGCCCTCGACCCAGGCCTTGGTCAGGCCTTCGTGTTGCGCGTTGTACACCACGATGCCGACGGAGTCAGCTGCGTAGACCTGGCCAGCGCTGAGCAAAGCGGTGGCCAGCAGGGCCTTTTTCAAGAACGAAGGGATGTTGGGAATCATTCTGCGGGCTGCTCCTGGTGCATTTTTTTGAAAGTCATGCGCATTGAAACGTTTGTAAATCAATGCGAATCATTTGCATATTTTGAATTGCAGGGAATGTAGAGATCCAAATGAGAAAATAACGTAAAAAAAACCGTAAATACATGTAATTTTCATTCAGATTAGCAGCGCTGTGCCCACTGTGGTTCGACTCGTCGCTTAAACGATGCGAAAACGAAAAACCCGAGAGGCCGGTTCGACCTCTCGGGTTTTTTGCGTCTTGCCTGTCAGGGCTGGATTTGCGGGAAGATCAGGACTTGCAGGTTGCCGCGCTGATAGCGTTTTCCGTCGATGGGCAGCGCCTCGACTTCCTGAATTTCATCGACGCTGTTGACCCTCATCACCACCCCGACCGAGCCCTTCTTACGCGCTTCGGTCATCCATTGCCCGATGTCTTGCTGAGTCACTTTGCGCGAGGCCGCGTCCGGATCCGAAAGACCATACTTGAGCTCGCCGACAACATTGTACAGCGCCACTTCCGGTCGCCTGGTCAGCCACGACAAGGCCGAGGCCGCTCCCAGGTCGTTGCTCAGCAGCGAGGTGGTCTGGTTCAGGCTGTCCAGGTGTTCGGCGATAAACCGGTCGGGCATCTTGCTGTCGACGATCTGGCCCGGCATGGCGGCGGGCAGCAGTGCCACCAGCAGCCAGATGCCGAGGGCCGGCATCGCCCATAACGTCAATGGCCGCAGGATTTGCAGGGCGTTGGCGATGATCCAGCCCAACAGCACGATGAACGCCAGGGACAGGCTGAACATCTCGGTATTCTCAAAAACCTCTTTGCTCAGTTGCAGGTACAGCAAAGCGATCAAGGCCGTCGTGGCAATGACCACGTTGAGCCAGCCGTTGACGCGAATCGTCCGCCCCTGTGCGCGTTCCAGCAGGCTGGTCAGCGCATGACCCATCAGCAGCGCCAGCGGCAACAGGCACGGCATGATGTAGGTCGGCAACTTGCCGCTGCTCACGCTGAAAATCGCCAATGGCAACAACAGCCAGAGCAGGAGAAAACCGCTGACGGGCTGGCGCTTGTCGTTCCAGGCCTGGATGAACGTTGTCGGCAACAACGCGGCCCAGGGCAGGGCGGAGACGACCAGCATCGGCAGGTAGAACCACCACGGCCGGGCGTGTTGCGCATTGTCGGCGGCGAAGCGGCGTACGTGCTCGTTCCAGAAGAAGAAATTCCAGAAGTCCGGTTCCTGATGATGAATGGCCAATGTCCAGGGCAAGCAGACGGCCGCGGCGACCACAACAGCCAGTGGCCCGTAACGCAACAGCTCACCCATGCGGCGCTGCCAGAGCATGTAGGGCAGGGCGATCGCCGCTGGCAGCAGCCAGGCCAGAAAGCCCTTGGTCATGAAGCCCATGCCGCAGGCGATACCCAGCATCGTCCAGGCACCCAGGCGGGCACGCGTGGTGCGGCTGTCGATGGCAAACCACAGTGAAACCAGGCTCAGGTTGACCCACAGGGTGAACTGCGGATCGAGGTTGGCGTACCCGGCCTGACCGGCAATCAGCCCGAAGCTCATGTACAACAGTGCGCAGGCAAAGCTTTTGCGCGGATCGCCCCAGAACCGGCGGGCAATCAGGTAGGTCAGCCACACGCTCAGCCCGGTACTCAACGCTGAGGCGATGCGTACCCCGAACAGATTGTCACCAAACACCGCCTGGCCGATGGCAATCATCCAGTACCCGGCAATCGGCTTCTCGAAATAACGCAAGCCCATGAAGTGCGGTGAGATCCAGTTCCCGCCCTGCAGCATTTCCTGGCTGATCTGGGCATAACGGGTTTCATCGGGAATCCACAGACCGTGGCTCATCAGCGGCAGCAAGTAGAACACGATGAACGCCAGTAACAACGCCAATAGCATCCAGCGCTCGCTGGTCGGCGCGGGTGGGGCGTACAGACGGGAAGAATGGCCAGTAAAATCTGGCAATGGCTGATTAGACGTCATGTCTCGACCTTKGCGCTTAGATGGCTGGTTGAAAAGTGATGTGCAACTAGTGAGAGAGAAAACCGGAATGATATTGAACGGCGAGAAGTGCAATCACACTTCTCGCTGTTTTGTTCAGGTTCCATTCAGTCCGGCTTGAAACAACTTAGTGGCAAAGTTCTCGGTCCGTAATGATTTCAGTTTTTTTCTTGTAACAGAGTGTTCCAGTCTTCGGCATTCACAATACCGAGTACTTGCAGTTGACCATTTCCATCGATGTGGACAAACAGCGCGCTGGCGTACTCGGCGTCCTTCGCCGAATGCTTCAGGCCGGCCTGCTTTTCAAAGTCGGCGATGCAACCGCTGTGGGTCACCAGCACCAGGTTGCGATGGGCTACCTTGTGCGCCACGACATCGTTACGCAGGGTCGTGCCGCAGGTCGCCAGCCACTCCTGGGTCCGTGGGTCGCTGTTGAACATGTAATGCGCGGTCTGCACGGTGCGCGTCACCGGGCTGGTCAGGATGTCGGCTTGCGTCAAACCCAGGCGTGCCAGGCCTTGCCCGACACCGGCGGCCGCTTCACTGCCGATTCGGGTAATACCGTCAGCCGGGCCCAGGCAAGGATTGCTGGAACGGTCGCAGCGCTCGGCATGACGAACCAGCACCGCGATCTCGCCGGCACTCCATTGTTGCAGCAATTGGGCCCGGGCTTGCGCGCCCTCATGGGCCAGGTTGGCCGGGGATTTCGGCCACAGGACCAAACCGGTGACCACCGCGGCGACGGTCAGTGCAGCAATGGCCACGACCGATTTAGACAGGCGCGAAGACGGTTTACGCGAGACGGAATTGACCAAGTTTGTCCACCAATAGGAGCGCCAGGGAAGTACTGTTAAACAAAACCTGAAACAGCACAAAAAATGTCCGCCGAGACTAAGTTCAGCGAATTAACTGCGGCCCACGTTAAATCCGTGCAGGTGTCGGGGCGGTGAAAGGAATGTGAAAAAATTGCATAGGAGGTTCGCTCGGATAATTTGTTTGGTACTGAGAAACGTTGTCTTTTACACTTGCATGGAATGACAGCGGGAAACAGAGAGGGCGTATGGGTTGGGATTAACGGCGAACGTGTCGCCGTTAATCCGGGAAGCAGGAGAAAAGGCGTTCAGGGCGAAGGGCAGCTCGCCTGTGGTCTGGCGGCAGCCTGGCTGATCAGCGCGGCCAGGCGTTTGACGTTGTTTTGCTGGGCAAGCACCAGGTCATCGATGCTCGCACCTGACGGTGTTTGCAAGGTGCTGCGGCAAATCACCCGTGCCGTGTCGCCGATGCCGGCACTGCGCAGACGCCATTTCACGTCCATCAACGCGTATTGACCGGGGACCGAGTCAAAACGCTGCACATCGACCCGCACCGAATATTTGCCTTGTACCGGACTGTTGCTCAGTTGATCGGCCAGCGCACCGCGCAATTCATCCACGAGGGTCGCAGCCCACCAATGGGTTTCCAGGATCGCCAGGCCACTGTTGCCTTGGCGAATGACGATCTGCGCACGATCGACCTGGGGCGGCACGCTGATCGTCTCGATCTGAATCACCCCGACGGTGGTCATTGAATGATCGCCCACCTGGGCCGGGGTCAGGGTGTGGAATTGAATCGGGTCACTGCGGCAAGCGGCGAGCAGCAATATCGCGGTGACCAGGGTGAACTTCAGCGGAAAAGCCATGGGTGTTGCTCCTGTGTTCAATTGCGCGGTGGCCCCTGCAGATCCACGGGTGCGGCATTGTTCGGACGGCCGCGAAGCAGCGATTCCGGATGCCGTCCCAGGTAATCCGAAAGATCACGCAAGGATCTCGACGTACGTCCCAGTTCATCCAGGGTTTGCCCCAGTTTTTCCCGTTGCGGTGAATCGTCGGCCAAGGTCGAACTGGCGGACTGCAGGGTCGAATTGGCGGTTTCCAGGGTTTTGCTGACATCTGACAAGGTGGTCTGCACGCCAGGCATGATCTTGCCGTTGAATTGCATGATGCCTTTGCGCAGTTCGACGAGATTGCCATCGAGATTGCCGGCGATTCGCTCGATCGGCAGTTTGTTGATCTTGTCGACCATGGACTCGAGTTTTTCCTGCAATTGCTCGAGGCTGCCGGGAAGGGTCGGAATCATGACCGGGCGTGCATTTGCATCGAAGGCGACTTTGTCGGCCTTGGGGTAGAAGTCCAGGGAGATGTACAACTGGCCGGTCAGGAAGTTGCCGGTGCGGGCCTGGGCACGCAGGCCGTTTTCGATGAAGGTGCCGATCAAGCGTACGCCAGCGGCTTCGTTATTAGGGTCATGATTGAGCGCCTTGAGCATTTTGATGTGGGCCTGGCCCAGGCGTTGCGGGTAAATCACGATGCCGACGTTGACCGGAAAGGAGCGTTTTTTCTCGTCGTAATCCAGATTGACTGCCACCACCTTGCCGATTTCCACGCCGAGGAATTCCACCGGAGCATCGACCTTGAGCCCGCGCATTGCCTGGTCGAAACGCATGGCCAGGTACTGCGGCTTGCCGTTTGGCGGGGCGAGGGCGGTTTGCTGGTCTTCGAACAGTTCGTAGGCGTACTCGGCAGCCGCAGGTTTATCGTCAGGGCTGTAGTCGGGCGCGCGGAAGGCAATACCGCCCACCAGCAAGGAAGACAACGATTCGGTCTTGACCGCAAAACCGTTGGCGCCGACGCTCACGTCTATGCCGCTGGCGTTCCAGAAACGGGTGTTTTCGGTGACGTACTTGTCATTGGGTGCATGGATGAACAGCTCGATGTTCACGCCTTTGCCATCCGGGTCCAGCGCGTAGGCCACCACCTGACCCACCGGGATCTTGCGGTAGTAGACCGGAGAGCCGATATCCAGCGACCCCAGGTCCTGTGTGAACAGGGTGAAACGCTTGCCCGGCTCGCCGTAGGTGATGGGCGGCGGACTCTCCAGCCCCATGAAGTTTTTTGCCCGGCCGTTGGCCTGGCCGATATCGGCACCGATGTAATCGCCCGACAGCAGCGTATCGATGCCGGACACACCGCCAGCGCCAATGCGCGGCCGCACGACCCAGAACTGCGAGTCTTCACGGGTAAAGCTTTCGGCCTGCTTTTCCAGTTTGATCGTGGCGTTGACGCTCTTCTGGTCAGCGCTCAGTTCCACATCGGAGACATGACCAATCACGACATTGCGGTATTTGACCTCGGTTTTATTCGCGGTCAGGCCGTCCCCGGTCTTGAACGTGACAACGATGGTCGGGCCTTGCTGCAGAATGCTGTGAACCACCAGCGAAATACCCACCAACACCGCGACGATCGGCACGATCCAGACCAGCGAGACGCTGAAACGGCGGGTCTTGATCGGCGCCGGCCCGGGGGCTTGCGGCCCGTCAGTGGCTTGTGACTTCATCCGTGACCTCCTCATTGTGTGGGTTTTCCCGTTCTTTATCCCAGATCATGCGCGGGTCGAAACTCATGGCCGAGAGCATGGTGAACACCACCACCAGACCAAAAAACAGAATGCCCGGGCGCGGCTCGATGTCGGCCAGGGCCTGGAATTTCACCAGCGAGGCCACCAGGGCGACCACGATCACATCGAGCATCGACCAGTAACCGATGACCTCGACGAAGCGGTACAGCGTCGACCGCTCTTTACGTGCCCACTCGCTGTCGCGTTGCACGGTGACCAGCAGCAGCGTGACGGCGACGAACTTGATGCCCGGCACCGCGATACTGGCAATGAAGATGATCAGGGCGATGTCCCAGGCTCCGGCTTGCCAGAACTCCAGCACGCCGCTCATGATCGTGCTGTCGGCGCCATGGCCGACCATTTTGGTGTTCATTACCGGCAGCAAATTGGCGGGGATGTAAAACACCAGGGCGGCGATCATGTAGGCCCAGGTCCGGGTCATGGCATTGGTCTTGCGTCGATGCAAAGGCGCGCCGCAGCGTTCGCATTCGTGAGGTTCGCCAGTCATGTCGCAGGCCAGCCCGCAGGTGTGACACAGGCACAGGTTGAGCTCGTCGGCGTACGGAGGTGTGCTCATACGATGTCCCATAGTTCGCGGATATCGCGCCCGGCGATGCGGATCATCATCAGGCTCAGCGCAGCCAGGGCAAACAACCCTATGCCGGGCAGCACATCGAGCAGTCCGGCGAGTTTGATCACTGCGACCATGGCGCCCAGCAGGCAGACTTCGAGCATGCTCCAGGGCCTCAGGGTTTCCAGCCAGCGCATGCAGAATTTGAATCCGGGCGAGCGTTGCCGGGAGAGGGCGAAGCCCAGCACCCAGATCAGCAGCAACAGCTGGAAAATCGGCGCGATGATCATGGCGATTGCCGCCACCATGGCGATGAACGTGATAGGCCCCAGGCTCAGGGCCAGCACCGAGTCCCAGAGCGTTGCGCTGTTCTTCACGCCTTTGAAGCTGATGCTCATCACCGGATAGAAATTGGCGAATACCCAGAGCATCAGCGCCGTGAAGGTCAAGGCAAGACGCTGTTCCACCGTGAGGCCGTTATAGCGCTGAAGCACGCCGCCGCAGCGCGTACACAGGGTTTTCTGATGTTTGGCGAGCGTTACTTTTTGGTACACGCTGTCGCAGTGCTCGCAGATGATCAGCTGATCAGTAGTTGCCATGGGTCAAGCTCAACAGAAGGCAGGAAGTTCAGAGCACCCCCTCAATATAGAAGTGACTCGCAATTGAGCAAATCGAAAGTCGCAAGCTGAAGGCTATCCGCCGCCGGGGGATGACTCGACCCACGGAATTACATGGGAAGCAAGCGACGAACGACTTCGAATTCCACTGCCTGCAATGGGCGTTTTAAAAATAACCGTACTAGGCTGACTCGGGTGCCTTGAGTAGCAACGGGAGTTCCATTGTTTGGGTCGTTGAACGCCTGGAACTAACCAGAGGGCATGGTTTGGGGTAACTCACCAGGGTCCGGTCACGGATTACTTGAAAACAAGTAGCCGGCCACAAGGATCCGTCCCGATAAAGGAAGGTCGCCATGAAAAAACTCTCGCATCGCTCAAGGTTCTACATTGCAGGTTCATTACTGATAGCGCTTAACGGTATGGCCCTGGCAGCACAAACAGAAAAGCCCAATATCCTGTTCATCGTGTCCGACGATACCGGCTACGGCGATCTGGGGCCGTACGGTGGCGGTGTCGGCCGGGGCATGCCGACACCCAGCATCGACGAACTGGCCGCTGAGGGCACAACCTTTTACTCGTTCTACGCGCAACCAAGCTGCACGCCAGGGCGAGCCGCGATGCAGACCGGGCGCATCCCCAATCGCAGCGGCATGACCACCGTGGCCTTCCAGGGCCAGGGCGGTGGTTTGCCCGCCGCCGAGTGGACGCTGGCCTCGGTGCTCAAGACCGGCGGTTACGAGACCTACTTCACCGGCAAGTGGCACCTGGGTGAAGCCGACTATGCGTTGCCCAATGCCCAGGGCTATGACGTGATGAAGTACGTCGGCCTCTATCACCTCAATGCCTACACCTACGCCGACCCGACATGGTTCCCCGACATGGACCCGGAAACCCGGGAAATGTTTACCAAGGTGACCAAGGGCGCACTCTCGGGCAAGGCGGGAGAAAAGGTCGTCGAAGAGTTCAAGATCAACGGCCAGTATGTTGATACGCCGGTCATCGATGGCAAACCCGGTGTAGTCGGGATCCCCTACTTTGACGGTTATGTCGAAAAAGCCGCACTGGAATTCCTCGACACCGCCGCCAAATCCGACAAGCCGTTCTTCATCAACGTCAACTTCATGAAAGTGCACCAGCCGAACCTGCCGGCACCGGAGTTCGTTCACAAGTCGATCTCCAAGTCCAAGTACGCCGACTCGGTGGTCGAACTGGATACGCGCATCGGCCATATCATGGACAAGCTCAAGGCGCTGGGCCTGGATAAGAACACGCTGGTGGTTTACACCACCGACAACGGCGCCTGGCAGGACGTTTATCCGGACGCCGGCTACACGCCATTCCGTGGCACCAAGGGCACCGTGCGCGAGGGCGGTAACCGGGTCCCTGCAATCATGACCTGGCCTGGAAAAATCAAGCCCAATGCCAAGAACCACGACATTCTCGGCGGGCTCGACTTGATGGCGACCTTCGCCTCGGTGGCCGGCATCAAGTTGCCGGAGAAAGATCGCGAAGGTCAGCCGATCTATTTCGACAGCTACGACATGACCCCGGTGATAACCGGCACTGGCCCCGACCCACGTAAAGAGTGGTTCTACTTCACCGAAAACGAGTTGTCGCCGGGGGCGGCCCGCGTAGGCAACTACAAGGCCGTGTTCAACCTGCGTGGCGACAACGGAGTGCCGACCGGCGGCCTGGCCGTGGACACCAACCTGGGCTGGAAAGGGGAGTCGAAGTACGTGGCGGTCGTGCCGCAAGTCTTTGACTTGCTGCAAGATCCACAGGAGCGCTACGACATCTTCATGAGTAACGTCACCGAGCGCACCTGGACCATGGTGCCGATCAGTCAGGCGATCAACAAGCTGATGCAGACCTACATCAAATACCCGCCACGCAAGCTGCAAAGCATGGGCTATGACGGGCCGATCGAGTTGTCCAAGTACCAGAAATTCCAGTCGATTCGGGAAAGCTTGCAGAAGGAGGGCGTCAATATCCCGGTGCCTAACTAGCGGTGCGGCAGCGGTCTTGCTCAAGACCGCTGCATTTCTGTCAGCCAGGCGGGGGAACTCCCTCGCCACGGCTACCCGGTCAACCGAGCACTTCCCGCATCCGATACCAGAACATGCCAAGGGCCAGCAACGGTGAACGCAGGGCGCGTCCGCCGGGGAAGGTCATGTGCGGCACGGCGCTGAACACGTCGAAGCCTTTGCTGTGGCCAGCATGGATCGCTTCGCCCAACAACTTCGCGCACCAGTGGGTCACGTTCAGGCCATGGCCGGAGTAACCCTGGGCGTAGAACACGTTCGGGTGCTGGCTCAGGCGCCCGACCTGGGGGAAGCGGTTGGCCGAGATACCGATCTTGCCGCCCCACTGAAAGTCGATGCGCGCATTGGCCAGTTGCGGGAACACCTTGAGCATCTGCGGGCGCATGTAGGCGCTGATGTCCGAAGGATCGCGCCCGGAGTAATGGCAGGCTCCGCCGAACAGCAAGCGCCGGTCAGCCGAGAGCCGGTAGTAATCCAGGCCGACTTTCTGGTCGCACAGCGCGAGGTTGTGAGGGATCAGTTGTCTCGCGGCATCTTCTGACAAGGGTTCGGTGGCAATGATGTAGCTGCCCGCCGGGAGCACCTTGCCGCTGAGCTTCGGTTCAAGCTCTTCGAGATGCGCGTTACAAGCCAGCACCAGCGTACCGGCACGCACCGTGCCACCGGCGCAACGGACCTGCACCGTGCTGCCGTGGATCAACTCCAGCACCGGACTCTGCTCGAAGATCTGCACGCCAAGTGACTCGGCGACCTTCGCTTCACCGAGCGCCAGGTTCAGCGGATGCAAATGTCCCGAGCCCATATCGACCAGGCCTCCTGCATACACGCCGGAGTTCACCACCTGTTCACGGATCTGCTCCGGCGCGACCAGCCGGGTTTCAAAGGCATAGCCGGACTCGATCAGCTCTGCCTGCTCGGCCTTGAACGCCTTGAACTGGGCCGGGGTATTGGCCAGTTCGCAAAAGCCCCAGCGCAGGTCGCAATCGATGCCTTGCTCTCGGATGCGATTGGCCACCACCTGCACCGATTCGGTCCCGGCGTACTCCAGGTATTGCACGCCTTCGGCACCGATGTGCTTTGCAAAGCCGCTGACGTCATGACCGATGCCGCGAATCAACTGGCCGCCGTTGCGCCCGCTGGCGCCCCAGCCAATCCGCCGAGCCTCCAGCAGGACCACCGAGAGCCCGCGCTGGGCCAGTTCGATGGCGGTGTTGATGCCGGTGAAGCCCGCGCCGACCACGCAGACATCGGCCTCCAGGTCCGAGGACAGCGCGGGACGCTGTCGCATGCCCCTGGCGGACGCCGCGTAATAGGAGAGGGTGTGTTCCTTGGTGTACTGATTCATTTGTTGGACTTCACTTTGCTCCACGAGCGGGTCATCAGACGCATGATCGACTGCGGCGGCGTGGTGGAGATGTAGAGTTTGTCGAGGACTTCCTGGGACGGATAAACCTCGGGATTGCCGACCAGCTCAGGGTCCATGTACTGCTTGGCGGCCGGGTTCGGGTTGGCATAACCGACCGAAGCACTGACCTTGGCAATCACTTGCGGGTCCAGCAGGTAGTTGATGAAGGCGTGGGCTTCTTTCGGATTACTGGCGTCGGCGGGGATGGCCAGCAGGTCAAACCACAGGTTGGCGCCTTCCTTGGGAATGGCGTAGGCGATGTTCACGCCGTTCCTGGCTTCCTTGGCGCGGTTGGCGGCCTGGAACACGTCACCCGAGTAACCGAAGGCCACGCAGATATCGCCATTGGCCAGGTCCGAAACGTACTTGGAGGAGTGGAAGTAGGTGATGTAGGGGCGGATCTGCAGCAGCTTGGCTTCGGCCTTTTTGAAGTCCTCGGGGTTTTCGCTGCGCGGGTCCATGCCCATGTAGTTGAGCATCGCCGGGAACACTTCGTCCGCCGAGTCCATCATCGACACGCCGCAGGCGCTGAGCTTCTTGATGTTTTCCGGTTCGAACAGCACTGCCCAGGAATCGATGTGATCGATGCCCAGCACTTGCTTGACCTTGTCGACGTTATAGCCGATGCCGTTGGTACCCCACAGGTACGGTACCGAGTGCGAGTTGCCCGGATCGTTTTTCTCCAGCAGCGTCAGCAGTTTCGGGTCAAGGTTCTGGAAACTCGGCAGTTGCTCGCGATCGAGCTTGAGGAACGCACCCGCCTTCACCTGACGGGCGAGGAAGTGGTTGGACGGCACCACCACGTCATACCCGGTACGACCGGCAAGCAGCTTGCCCTCCAGGGTTTCGTTGGAATCGAATACGTCGTAGATCACCTTGATCCCGGTTTTCGCCTGGAAGTCGACGAGGGTGGTTTCGCCGATGTAGTCGGTCCAGTTGTAGACGCTGACCTGTGGCTGAGCCTGGGCAACGGCGCTGAACAGGACCGCCAGCGCGGCCGGGACCACGGATTTCAATAGACGCATATCGACACCTCTTGGAGTTATTGGATTCTTCAGGTGATTCTTTGGTGGTCTGTCGGCCCTCATCGCGAGCAAGCTCGCTCCCACATTTGAAATGCGTTCCCCTGTGGGAGCGAGCTTGCTCGCGATGAGGTCGTTACGGACAGCGGAGATCTCAGACGCTGAGCATCAGGAACTCGCGCTCCCATGAACTGATCACCCGCTTGAAGTTCTCGTGCTCGGCGCGCTTGACCGCGACATAGCCCCGCACGAACTTGCTGCCCAGGTAGCGGCCGATGGTGTCGCACTCTTCCATCTGGGTCAGGGCGTCCTCGATGGTGATCGGCAGGCGCAGGTTGCGACGCTCATAGGCGCGGCCCTGTACCGCAGCGCTCGGCTCGATGCGCTCGACCATGCCCAGGTAACCGCACAGCAGGCTGGCGGCGATGGCCAGGTATGGGTTGGCGTCAGCGCCCGGCAGACGGTTCTCGACGCGCATGGCGTCCGGGCTTGAGGTCGGCACGCGCAGGCCGACGGTGCGGTTTTCTTCGCCCCATTCGACGTTCACCGGTGCCGAGGTGTCCGGCAGGAAGCGGCGGAACGAGTTGACGTTCGGCGCGAACATCGGCAGCACTTTCGGGATGTACTTCTGCAAGCCACCGATGTGATGCAGGAACAGCTCGCTCATGTTGCCATCGGCATCGGCAAAGATCGGCTGGCCGGTGGCAATGTCCACCACGCTCTGGTGAAGGTGCATGGCGCTGCCCGGCTCATCGCCGACCGGCTTGGCCATGAAGGTTGCCGCCACGTTGTGCTTGAGCGCCGCCTCACGCATGGTGCGTTTGAACACGGTGATCTGGTCGGCCAGGTCCAGGGCGTTGCCATGACGGAAGTTGATTTCCATCTGTGCCGGGCCGTCTTCGTGGATCAGCGTGTCGAGGTCCAGACCTTGCAGTTCGCACCAGTCGTAGACGTCTTCGAACAGCGGATCGAATTCGTTGGCCGCATCGATGGAGAACGACTGGCGACCGCTTTCGGCACGGCCCGAACGGCCCATCGGCGCCTTGAGCGGCAGGTCCGGGTCTTCGCAGCGCTGAGTCAGGTAGAACTCCATTTCCGGCGCCACAATCGGCCGCCAGCCTTTGTCGGTGTACAACTGCAGGACTTTCTTCAACACGTTGCGCGGCGACAGTTCGATCGGGTTGCCGAACTTGTCGAAGGTGTCGTGGATCACGATGGCGGTCGGCTCGATGGCCCACGGCACCACGTAAACGGCGTCGGCATCCGGCTTGCAGACCATGTCGATGTCAGCCGGATCGAGCAGGTCGTAGTAGATGTCGTCGTCGACAAAGTCCCCGGTTACCGTTTGCAACAGCACACTTTCCGGCAGGCGCATGCCTCGCTCATGCAGGAACTTGTTGGTGGGTGCGATTTTGCCGCGTGCAATGCCGGTCAGGTCGCTGACGACGCACTCGACTTCGGTAATCTTGTGATCTTTCAGCCAAGTGAACAGCTGATCGAAAGGGGCATTCATAAAGACCTCGTTATTGGTTTTATTAACGCCAGGAGAGGCCGGTTTCATCCGCCGGACACTTCCCCTGTAGCGCGTTGACGTCTATCTTGGGCGAGCCTTGCGGTTCCATCTATCCACTTTAAGCAGCACAAAGCGCACCAAAAGAGTGCGTAAGGTCGCCCCATGACAGGTTCCAATTCACTCCTGGTCCAAGCCTTCAACACCGCCGATGTCGCCGAGCAAATCCGCGCCACACCGGGCTGGGTGCAGCATTACCAGCAGATGTCGCCGGGGCATTTCGCGGGTAGGGTGCGTTATCTGGACCTGCAGGGCGTGGAGATTTACGAAGAGTCGATGAACACCCGGGTCGAGCAGAATTTCAGCGCGCCCCAGGGTTCGTTGTCGTTCTGTTTCGATCGCGGTGACAACGCGCTGTACGTGTTGAATGGCGAAAGCCGCAACATCTGGATCACCCCGGAGAACTACCAGGAAATCGCCGTGGTGTTCGGGCCGGAATTTGTAAAGCGCCACAGCTTGGACATCGCCAGGCTCGAAGGGCTGTTCATGGCGCCGCTCAACTCCCGGCAGAACGCGCTGTTCTGCCGCTGGCTCAGCGGGACCCTGACGCGGCTGTCGCAGACCTTCGATCCACCGAGCCGCGAAGCGCTGACCCAGCAACTGCTGGAAGATTGCCTGTTCATCCTCGACAACGCCTGTGTCGGCCTCGACCAGGGTGCCTTGCAGCGCCGTGCGGGAGAGCGGGCGATCATGAAACGGGTAGGGGAATGGGCGGCGGACACCCCGGAAGAACACCTCAACCTGCTGGAACTGTCCCAGGTTGCCGGGGTTTCACTGCGCCAGCTGCAGCATGCGTTCAAGACCTACACCGGCATGGCGCCGACCCAATGGCTGCGCCTGCGCCGCCTCAATAGCGCCCGCCGCGAATTGCTCAGCCGCACGCCCACGCAAACCACCGTGGCCGAAGTGGCCATGCATTGGTCGTTCTGGCACCTGGGGCGGTTTTCCAGCAGCTACCGTGCGCTGTTCCAGGAATTGCCCAGCGAAACCCTCAAGCGTGCGAGTGCCGCGCAGGCAAACGGGCGCGGCCGGCGCTAGAACGTCGGCGGCGTAATCACCCAGATCACCACCGCGTCCACCTCGCCGGGATTACCGTAGCGGTGTGGTTCCTGGCTGGAAAAGCTGAAGCTGTCGCCTTCATTGAGCTGGAAATGGCGTTCGCCGACCCACAACTCGAAACTGCCGGACAGCAGGTAACCGGCTTCTTCACCGTCGTGGCTGTAGCTTTGCTGGCTGTAGGTGCCAGGCGGGAAACGCGAGTGGAGCATTTCCAGTTGGCGGTTGGCTTGCGGGGTCAGCAACTGATCGACGATGCCGTCTTCGTAATGCACGTTCAGGCGGCTGTTCTTGCGCACCACGATGCCGTCATCTTCGGGCGCGGTGACCGCTTCACTGGCGAAGAACCACTGGATGGTGACGCCGAGGCTGCGGGCAATGTTGAACAGCGCCGGGATCGACGGGTAGGCGAGGTTGCGCTCCAGCTGGCTGATGTAGCCGGCGGTGAGCTCGCTCTGTTGCGCCAGTTCCGCCAGGGTCATGCCCCGGCGTTTACGCAGGCCGCGAATGCGCGTGCCGAGGAAATGCGGTTCGGCGCTGCCTGAGGCGGGCGGGGTCTTGCTGTTGTTGCTCATGGAATGTTCCGAACCGGGGGCTGCACTTCGCCCCTTGTAGGAGCGAGCTTGCTCGCGATGGACTTCAGAACACCGCGTCTTATCCAGAAAACACGCGTCATCGTTAGCGACCATCGTCGGAGCGCCGCCCGGAGCAAGCTCGCTCCTACAGAGAGCGATCATTTGAATCTAAAGCCCCAGAGTATAAACAGCCTTAAAGCTCCCACGCGACTTTCAGGCCTTCATAAATCGCTTCTTCGGCGGTACGCGGCGCCAGGCAGTCGCCAATGCGGCGGAACTCCACCAGCCCTTGCAGCTCGGCACCCAGGGTATCCACCGGTTGATGGCCCTGGCACAGCACCAGCGTATCGATGTTCTCCATCAGCATCGGCTCGCCACTGGCGGTGTGTTGCAGGTACACCGTGTTGTCATCGCAACCATACAGCCGCGCATAAGGCGTGATCGGCACGCCCAGCTTGTGCAGCTCGCCGGCCAGTTGATCGCGCACGTACAGCGGCAGGTTTTCCCCGCAATGGGTGCCGTTGACCGCCAGTTGCACCTGATGCCCGGCGCGCACCAGGCGTTCGGCGATGCCGGGACCGATCCAGTCGCAACGCCAGTCGACCACCGCCACCGAACGGCCGATCTGCACCTTGTCACGCAGCACTTGCCAGGCGTCTACCACCTGCAACTCACCGCCGCGTTCGAAGGCCGGCCAGTACGGCTCGGCACCGGTAGCGACGATCACCATGTCCGGTTTTTCCTGCTCCACCAGCGCGCGGTCGACCCGGGTATTGCGCACCACGCGCACACCGGCCAGTTGCATTTCTCGCTGCAGGTTGGTGCTGGCGCCGCCGAACTCGCTGCGCCGTGGCAGCAACTGCGCGAGCAACACCTGACCACCCAGTTGCGAACTGGCTTCGTACAGCGTCACTTCATGCCCGCGCTGGGCCGCGACGGTGGCCGCTTTCATCCCGGCCGGACCACCGCCGGCGATCATGATGCGTTTGCGCTGTGGCGCTTGTCGGCGTTCGCCGAAGATCAGCTCGCGCCCGGTTTCCGGGTGCTGGATGCAGGAAATCGGCAAGCCCTTGTGGAAGTGGCCGATGCACGCCTGATTGCAGGCAATGCACGCTCGCACGTCTTCGACGCGGCCGGTGTCGGTCTTGTTGGGCATTTGCGGATCGCAGATCAGTGCCCGGGTCATTCCGCACACGTCGGCCTGGCCGCGAGCCAGAATCAGCTCGGCTTCCTGAGGCTGGTTGATGCGCCCGGTGACGAACAGCGGAATGTCCAGGCTTGCCTTGAACGTCCCGGCTTCCCTGGCCAGGTACGCCGCCTCGATCGCCATCGGCGGCACGATATGCACCGCACCGCCAAGGGACGCCGAGGTGCCGGCGACGATATGCACATAATCGAGCTGCGCTTGTAGCGACTGCACGGCGGCCAGGGATTCGTCTTCGGTCAGGCCTTCCGGGTCGCGCTCGTCGGCGGAAATGCGCAGGCCGATGATGAACTGTTCATCGGTCGCCGCACGCACCGCGGCGATCACTTCACGGAGAAAACGCAATCGCTGTTCCAGTTCACCGTTGTAACCATCGGTACGCCGGTTGACTCGCGGATTGATGAACTGCGCCGGCAGGTAACCGTGGCTGGCCACGACCTCGACGCCATCGATCCCGGCCTGATGCAGGCGCCGGGCGGCAGCGGCATAACCGGCGATGATCTCGTCGATCATGGCCTGGTCCAGCGCCCGGGGCATCACCCGGAAACGTTCGTTGGGCACCGACGAGGCGGAGTAGGCCACCGCCAGCAGACCATCGCTGGACTCCATGATCTCCCGCCCCGGATGGAACACCTGGGACAACACCAGGGTGCCGTGGGCATGGCAGGTTTGCGCCAGTTTGCGGTAGCCCTCGATGCACGCATCGTCGGTGGCCATCAGCACGTGGGAGGTGTAGCGCGCACTGTCATGCACCCCGGCCACTTGCAGCACGATCAACCCGGCACCGCCTTCGGCACGCGCCCGGTGATAGGCGATCAATTGTTCATTGACCAGGTTGTCGGTGGGCATCGAGGTGTCGTGACCGCTGGACATGATACGGTTTTTCAGGCGCTTGCCACGGATCTCCAGGGGTTCGAACAGGTGCGCGAAGGCGGGTGTCGAGGTCGGCATGGTGCGGTACTCCTGGCAGGCTGACCTGTAGGAGCGAGCTTGCTCGCGATGGACGTTAACGATAACGCGTGTTGTCTGGATGAACGCGTCGCCCTCAGGTCCATCGCGAGCAAGCTCGCTCCTACAGAGGCATTTAGGTTTTCGGCGTTGTTATTATTGGTCTATAGAAATTTACCTTCAGTAAAAAATCAACTTGTTTTTTTACTTAGCCTTGCAGTAATTTCGTCTCGAGCCCGCTCCCGGGCCAAACCTCACAACAATAAAAAAGGGCTGCATGGGCCTTGGGTCCCGTGGCACCTGCAAGAGGAACCACTGATGAAATCGCACACGCTCAAGCACGGTTTTTATCCCTTGGTGTTGTCCGTGGCCATGGGCCTGGGCAGCGCTCAGGCAGCATCGGACATGGTGGTGGTCGGATACGGCGGAGCCGGACAGAAAGCCCAGGACGTGGCGTTCTTTCAACCGTTCGCCGCCGTGGATCAAAGCAAGGTGATCCAGAGCGAATACAACGGCGAGATGGCCAGGATCAAAGTGATGGTCGACACCGGCAACGTCGACTGGGACGTAGTGCAGATCGAAGGCCCGGACCTGATGCGCGGCTGCGAGGAAGGCATGTACGAGCGGCTGGACTGGACCCGCCTGGGCCACGCCGACCAGTTGATCCCCGAAGCGGCGCAGGAATGCGGTTCCGCCGCGCTGGTGTGGAGCGTGGCGATTGCCTACGACACCGACAAACTGGCCCAGGCCCCGACCTCGTGGGCAGACTTTTGGGACGTGAAGAAAACCCCCGGCAAGCGTGGGCTGCGTAAACGCGCGGTGTACAACCTGGAATTCGCCTTGCTGGCGGACGGGGTCAAGACCGAAGACGTCTACAAGGTGCTCGGCACCCCGAAGGGTGTGGACCGGGCATTCGCCAAACTCACTGAACTCAAGCCTTACATCCAGTGGTGGGAGGCCGGCGCGCAACCGCCGCAATGGCTGACCGCCGGCGATGTGGTGATGACCTCGACCTACAGCGGACGCATCGCCGACGCCGCGCAGAAAGGCAGCCACCTCGGGCTGGTCTGGCCCGGCAGCCTGTACGGCATGGACTACTGGGCGATCATCAAGGGCTCCAGGCATGTGGATCAGGCCAAGCGCTTTATCGCCTTCGCCAACCAGCCGGACGCCCAGGTCAACTACGTGCAGCAGATTCCCTACGGCCCGACCAACACCCAGGCCGCCGCACGGCTGGACGACAAACTGGCGCAATGGGTGCCCACCGCGCCGCAGAACCTCAAGGGCGCACTGTCGATGAACGTCGGTTTCTGGGTCGATCATGGCGAAGAGCTCGAGGAGCGCTTCAACGCCTGGGCCAGTAAATAAACGCGGATGGCTGGACGTGTCGAAGCGTCCAGCCTTACTGTCTGCCCCCAGCCGATCAGCCTGAAGAACCACGAGAATGAATAAAATCGCCACTCACCTGGCTCCCGAGCGCAGCGCTACCGAGCAGCGCCTGCGCGAGGAACTGGCGGCCTGTTACCGCTTGATTGCGCACTTTCGCATGACCGATTTGATCTTCACCCACATCTCGGTGCGCATTCCGGGGCCGGAGCATCACTTTCTGATCAACCCTTACGGGTTGATGTTCGATGAAATCACTGCGTCGAATCTGGTGAAGATCGACCTCGATGGTCATGCCGTGGAGTCGTCGCCGTACCCGGTGAACCCGGCCGGTTTCGTGATCCACAGTGCCATTCATGGCGCCCGTGAAGATGCGCAATGCGTGCTGCACACCCATACCAAATCCGGGTGCGCGGTGGCGGCGTTGAAGTGCGGGTTGTTGCCGGTGAACCAGATTTCCATGGAGTTCTATGGCCGTGTTGCCTACCACGACTACGAGGGTGTGGCGCTGGACCTCAGTGAGCAACAACGGCTGGTGGCGGACCTGGGCGACAAATCGGTACTGATGCTGCGCAACCACGGTTTGCTGACCGTCGGCGAGACCGTGAGCCAGGCGTTTTTGCGCATGTATTACCTGGAAAAGGCTTGTGAGATTCAGTTGGCCGCGCAGGCTGCCGGGGAAGTAGTGCTGCCGTCGCACGAGGTCTGCGCGCATACCGAACGGCAGTTCAATGAGCCGGGGCGACCGTTGGAGGATGGGGAGTTGAGTGATCCGGATGCCATGCAACTGGCCTGGGCGGCGTTGTTGCGAATGCTGGATCGAGTGGCGCCGGGGTATCGGGACTGATCTGAGACCTCGGCTGTCTGGGCTGACGTCATCGCGAGCAAGCTCGCTCCCACAGTGGTTTGGGTTGTTCGTAGATCTTGCGAACACCCGYTAACCCTGTGGGAGCGAGCTTGCTCGCGATGGGGGCGCCTCGGTTCTCAGACTTACACCCGACTGGAGACTTGGCCCGCTCTTGCTGTACAGTCGTTCAGCCCGCCGCTAACCCGCGCGAGCCTGAACGATTCAACCAAGGAGCGTGTCGCCGATGAATCAGGAAGCCCGTTTTTCCCGTATGGAACCGGAGTTGCGCAAAGCCAACCTGATCGAGGCGACGCTGGTGTGCCTCAAGCGTCACGGCTTCCAGGGCGCGTCGATCCGCAAGATTTCAGCCGAGGCCGGGGTCTCGGTGGGGCTGATCAGCCATCACTATTCCGGCAAGGACGAACTGGTGGCCGAGGCCTACATGGCGATCACCGGGCGGGTCATGACCTTGCTGCGCGACGCCATGGAGCAAGCTGCGCCGAATGCCCGGGAGCGCTTGTCGGCGTTCTTCCGCGGGTCGTTTTCCGCCGAACTGCTCGATCCGCAACTGCTCGATGCGTGGCTGGCGTTCTGGGGCGCGGTGAAAACCGCCGAGGCCATCAACCAGGCCCACGATCATTCCTATGGCGAGTATCGCGGCGTCCTGCGCAAGGTGCTGGCGGAACTGGCCCGGGAGGAGGGCTGGGAAAACTTCGACGCCGACCTCGCCGCCATCAGCCTGAGCGCCTTGCTCGACGGTTTGTGGCTGGAGTCCGGGCTGAACCCAGGTACCTTCACGCCGGAGCAAGGCATCCAGATTTGCGAGGCCTGGGTCGACGGGTTGCAGGCCGGCGGACGCCAGCGCTTCTGCGTGTAGACGAGCGACTGTTGATCAGTCGTTCAGCAATCGATACTCTCTGGCGCCGATGCAGGAAAACACTCTAATAAGAAACTGGCCTTCGGGCCTGAGCCGGACACCAAGCGATGACTCCTCGGGTATTGATCGTCGATGACGATCCGCTGATTCGCGATCTGCTGCATGCCTACCTGTCCCAGGAAGGCTACGACGTCCATTGCGCCGCCACGGCGGAACTGGCGGAAACCTTCCTCGCCAGCCAGACCGTGGACCTGGTGATGCTCGACATCCGCCTGCCGGGCAAGGACGGCCTGACCCTGACCCGCGAGTTGCGGGTGCGTTCGGAAGTCGGGATCATCCTGATCACCGGGCGCTTTGATGAGATCGACCGCATCGTCGGCCTCGAATGCGGCGCCGATGACTACGTGATCAAACCCCTCAATCCAAGGGAACTGGTGTCCCGGGCGAAAAACCTGATTCGCCGGGTACGTCATGCGCAAACGCCAGCGCCAGCCGTCGTGGCGGCCAAGCCGGTCAAGCAGTTCGCCGACTGGGCGCTGGACACCGACCGCCGTCGCCTGATCGATTCGTCCGGCAGCGAAACCTTGCTGACCCACGGCGAATACCAGTTGCTCAGCGTGTTCCTGCGCAACAGTGGCCACACCCTCAGCCGCGATCAGTTGATGGACCAGATCCGCAACCGCGAATGGGTGCCCAACGACCGCTCCATCGACGTGCTGGTCGGGCGCCTGCGCCGCAAGTTGCACGACGATCCGGCCGAACCGCAGTTGATCATCACCATTCACGGCGCCGGTTACCTGTTCACCGCCAGCGTGGCAGCCTGAACCTGATGCCGCGATGTCTTTGCCTGCTGGCGATGCTGGTGGCCGGCCATGCCGTCGCGGCGGAGAAGGTTCGCTATTGCGATTACCCGGTGTACCCGCCGATCTCCTGGAGCGACGGCAAACAGGTGCGCGGACTGGCGCCGAGCGTGGTGAAAAGCCTGTTCGGCCAGTTGGGATATGAGGTCGAGATGGTCGTGCTGGGCAACTGGAAACGCTGCTTGCTGGACGCCGCCGAAGGCCGGGTCGACGTGGTGCTGGCCTACAGCACCGCGCAACGCGAGCAGAGCATGCTGTTCTCGACGGTGCCGGTCTTGCGTGAAGAAGTGGCGCTGTTCATCAATCGCCAACACCCGGTGAAATTCGAACAACTGGACGATCTGGCCCATTACCGTGGCGGCCTGTTGTTCGGCGAGAGCTACGGTGTGGAGTTCGATCGCATGGTTGCGCACAACAACAATATCGAATGGGTTTCCGACAGCCACCAGAACTTCGGCAAGCTGATTCGCGGGCGTATCGACTTCATCACCCAGGAGCGGCGCACCGGCCAGTTGTATGTGGAAAACCTGCCCGGCGGCCAGGACATCATTGCCTTGCCCAAGGCCTTGAGCGTGGACTATCTGCGCGTCGCCGTGTCGCGGCGCTCACCCTTGGCCCAGCGCATGCCCGAGATCAATGCGCAGTTGCAGCGCATGGTCGATGCCGGCGACATCGAACGCTGGCTCAACGAAAGCGAAGTGACCTACCGTGACATGATCAATCTGCCGGCAGATGCGCAATGATTCGCGCCCGTCCCGGTGGACTGTTGCAACGCCTGTTGCTGTTCATTCTGTTGTTCAGCCTGTGCTTCACCGTGCTGGCCAGCAGCGTGCAACTGTACATCGAGTATCGGCGGGAAATGCGCGATATCGATTCGCGCATGGAGCTGATCCGCGCCGGCTACCTGGCCAGCCTGGAACGCAGCCTCTGGGACTTGAACCAGGAACAGTTGAACGTGCAGTTGCGCGGGCTGGTGGACTTCTCCGACGTCGCGCGGGTGCACTTGACCAGCGCCGATTTCGATCTGGTACAAGGCAATCCGGACCCTGCGGGACCGTTGCGTATCGAGCGCTTTGCCCTGGACTATCAGCCGCCGTCAGGCCCTTTGCGCCACCTTGGCGAGCTGGAGGTCAGTACCGATCTGGGGGCGGTGTACCAGCGTCTCTACGCCACCGGTTTGACCAGCCTGTTGTGGATGGCGGTGTTCCTCTGCGGTCTGGCCGTTGCCTTGTCGGGGCTGTTTTATCGACTGGTGACCCGGCACCTGAAAGTCATGGCCGAGTTTGCCCGGCGTATCGCCGCCGGTGAATGGCAGGAACCCCTGCACCTGGACAAGCGCCGCGGCAGCGACGAAATCGACACCGTGGCCCACGCACTGGACGACATGCGCCGGGCGATCCTGCGGGACATCGAGCGCCGGGAAACCGATCGCCTGGCCTTGCAGGACAACCGTGACGAGCTGCTGAAAATGGTTGAGCGCCGTACCGCCAGCCTGATGCGCGCCAAAGACGAGGCGGAAGCGGCCAACCTTGCCAAGTCGAGGTTCCTGGCGACCATGAGCCACGAACTGCGCACGCCCCTAAATGGCATCCTCGGCATGGCCGAACTGCTGCGCGGCGCGCGTCTGGATGCCCGGGACGGCAAGCGTTTGGACGCCTTGCACAAGGCCGGCGAAGGCTTGCTGACGATCCTCAACGAAGTGCTGTATTTCGCCAAGCTGGAGGAGGGCGTCAGCCATCCCGAGCCGGTGGATTTCTCGCTGCGCCAGTTACTCGACGAGGTGCTGACACTGTTGGAACCGCGAGCGCTGAACAACGATACGATCCTCAGTTGCCGGGTCGATCAGCGCATTGCCGAGTATCACCACGGCGCCGAGCAGTTCCTGCGGCAGGTGCTGAGCAACCTGCTGGCCAACGCGATCAAGTTCACCGAAGGCGGCGCAGTCAGCGTCGAGGTGGCGCTGCTCAGCGAAACCGGCGAACAGACCGGGCAGCGCCTGCGGGTCAGTGTCACGGACGACGGCATCGGCATTGCCCCGTTGATGCAGGCGAAGATTTTCGAGCGTTTCACCCAGGCCAGCGAAGAAGTCGCGCAACGGTTTGGCGGCACCGGGCTGGGATTGGCGATCTGCAAACATCTGGTGGAGCAGATGGGCGGTTGCATCGGTGTGGACAGTGAAGTGGGGCGCGGCAGTTGTTTCTGGTTCGAGCTGTCCTTGCAGCCGGCCAGCGGCGTGGTTGAGGCGGAACCGGTGCGGGCGGTGGGGCCGGCACTGAACATCCTGGTGGTCGAAGACGTGGTGCTCAACCGCGAAGTGGCCAAGGGTTTGCTGCAGCGGGACGGTCACCGGGTATGGCTGGCCGAAGAGGCAGAACAGGCGCTGGAACACTGCGCGGCGCGGGTTTTCGATCTGCTGCTGCTGGACGTGCATCTGCCGGGCATCAGCGGGGTCGAGTTGTGCCGGCAGATCCGCAACAGCGACGGGCCGAATCGCCACACCCGCATCTTCGCCCTGACCGCCAGCGTGCAACCGGCGTTGGTGCGCGGTTATCTGGAGGCCGGCATGAACGGTGTCCTGGCCAAGCCCTTGAAGCTGGAAAACCTGCGCCAGGTGCTGGAAGGGCATGCGCCTGTGGCCGAGTCGCTGCTGAGCGATGAGGCAATGGACTGGCCGTTGTTGCAGACCCATCGCAACCTGCTCGGCGAGCAAAAGGTCCAGAGTCTGCTGGCGGTGCTGCGCGACTCGATTCTCCAGCACCGCGAAGCGTTGAATGAAGCCCTGACCGCCGATGACTGCACAGAGGTCGCACAACTGGCGCATCGTCTGGCTGGCAGTTGCGATTCTCTGGGCTTTCGCTCACTGGCCGCGACGCTCAGGGCGCTGGAGACGTTGGCCCTGGGCAACGATGAGTCGGCGATCCGCCACATGAACCCCGCGTTGAATGAACAATTGCAGCAGGCACTGACTACCCTCAAAGGCCTGTTGCAGAGCTGACGTACAAGTTTGTTACGACTTTGTACAACTTCGATCTTTACGGTCAACGCGAACTTACATGGCTTTCCAATAATCGACGCAACCGCCGCAGCGCGGTCTTCGAAGCTTATTGGAGATAATAATAATGAATTGCCGTAAAGCTGATCCCTCCCTGCGCCGTGACGTCCTGTCGCGCGCTGCACACCTCATTGACTGCTGAGGTGCCGACATGAACGAAAATACTGATCGCAGCACTGATCATAAAGGCATCCAGCTGACCCGTGCCCTCAAGAGCCGTCACATCTTCATGCTGTCGCTGGGCGGCGTCATCGGCACCGGGTTGTTCATGGGCTCCGGTGTGACCATCAATCAGGGCGGCCCGGTGGGGGCGATCTTGGCATACCTGGTCGCGGGTTTCCTGATGTACCTGGTGATGGTCTGCCTGGGCGAACTGTCGGTGCAGATGCCGGTGTCGGGCTCGTTCCAGACCCACGCCACCAAATACATCGGCCCGGCCACCGGGTTCATGATCGGCTGGGTGTACTGGATGAGCTGGGCCACCACCGTCGGCCTGGAGTTCACCGCCGCCGGCATGCTGATGACCCGCTGGTTCCCGACGGTGCCGATCTGGTACTGGTCGGCGCTGTTCGTGGTGGTGCTGTTCGGTATCAATGCCATGGCGACCCGCGCTTTCGGTGAGGCGGAATACTGGTTTTCGGGGATCAAGGTCGCGGCGATTCTCGGCTTCATCGTGGTCGGCGTGCTGGTGATCCTCGGCGTGATGCCCCTGAGCAGCGGCGCACCGGCACCGATGGCGACCAACCTGATCGGCGACTCGCTGTTCCCCAATGGCTTGTCGGCGGTGTTCGCGGTGATGATGACCGTGGTCTACGCGTTCCAGGGTTGCGAGATCATGGGCGTGGCCGCCGGTGAAACCGATCAGCCGGAAAAGAGCATTCCCCGCGCCGTGCGCAACGTGGTGTTCCGCGTGCTGATCTTCTACGTGCTGGCGATTATCGTGCTGTCGGCCATCGTGCCGTGGCAGCAGGCGGGCCTGATGGAAAGCCCGTTCGTGCAGGTGTTCGACATGGTCGGCATTCCCTACGCCGCCGACCTGATGAACTTCGTGATCCTCACGGCGATCCTGTCGGTGGGCAACTCCGGCCTGTATGCCTCGACGCGCATTCTGTGGGCGATGTCGAAAACCGGCATGGCGCCGAAAAGTCTTTCACCGCTGAGCAAGCGTGGCGTGCCGCTGCGCGCCTTGAGCATCACCTTGTGCTTCGCGCTGGTGTCGTTGATGACCAGCTTCGTCGCCGCCGACACCTTGTTCATGGTGTTGATGGCGGTGAGCGGCATGGCCGGCACCGTGACCTGGATTGTCATCGCGCTGGCGCAGTACAAGTTCCGCAAGGCGTATCTGCGTGACGGCGGCAAACTCAGCGACCTGAAGTACCGCGCACCGTGGTTCCCGGTATTGCCGCTGATGTGCATCACGCTGTGCTGCTCGCTGTTCGTGTTCCTGGCCCTGGATGAAACCCAGCGTCCGTCGCTGTATTGGGGCTTTGGATTCATTGCACTGTGCTATGGCGCGTACTTCCTGATCCATCGCAAGCGTCAAGGCGTGTTGGCGCCGAGCTTGCCGACTGTGTAATTCCTTCAATCCAGCACATTCCCTGTGGGAGCGAGCTTGCTCGCGATGGCGGTACCAGGTTCAACATCACCTGTCACCAGTTGTTCGAAGTTGTAACAGCGCCAGCGGCTTACGCTCGCCCATCTATAAATAATTCAATAAAACCAATGTGTTACACGATTTTTTAGCTTGTTACAGCTCATTTCTCCGCCGATTGTCGCCTTACTGAACACTCGTTTAGTATGGCCTCAAGTCGCATCACCTCAGACCCATCACAATAATTCGAGGATTCCCATGACCACTCAATCGTCGCTGCTCAGCCAGGTCGAAGCAGGCGTTGCCTGGATCACCCTCAATCGCACTGCCCAGCGCAATGCGCTGGACATTCCGACGCTGAAAAACCTGCACGGCTTGCTCGACGCTTTCAATGCCGATCCGGCGGTGCGCGTGGTGGTATTGACGGGCAGTGGCCGCAGCTTCTGCGCCGGCGCCGACCTCGATGAATGGGCGGATGCCGAAGCCCGGGGCGCCCTGGAAACCTACGGCTGGACCGAAACCGCCCACGCCCTGATGACCCGCCTGCACAGCCTGGAAAAACCCACCATCGCCGCCATCAACGGCACCGCCGTCGGCGCCGGGATGGACCTGACCCTGTGCTGCGACCTGCGCATCGCCGGGCAATCGGCACGCTTCAAGGCCGGCTATACCAGCATGGCGTACTCGCCGGATGCCGGCGCCAGTTGGCACCTGCCGCGTTTGATCGGCAGCGAGCAGGCCAAGCGCCTGCTGTTCCTCGACGAGTTGTGGGGCGCCGACCGTGCCCTGAGTGCCGGACTGGTCAGTGACGTCTGCGCTGACGATCAACTGCTGACTGCGGCCAGCGAACTCGCCGCACGCCTGGCCGCCGGCCCGACCTTCGCCTTCGCCCAGACCAAAAAACTCATGCGTGAAGGCGCCGAACGCAGCCTGGCCGAGCAACTGCAAGCCGAACTCGCCGCCGGCCTGCTCTGCGGTCGCAGCGAAGACGGCAACGAAGCCCTGCGTGCCGCCATGGAAAAACGCCCGGCACGCTTCATCGGTCGTTGATTCCTCTCCATCTCCCAGAACACGAACAACAGGTAGCACCATGAATTTCCAACTGACCCAAGAACAAGAAATGTTGGTGGACTCGGTACGCAGCTTCGTCGAGAAGGAACTGCTGCCCTATGAAGAGCAGGTCGACCGCGCCGACGAGGTCTCCCCGGAACTGGCGGCGCAGATTCGCGGCAAGGCGATCGCCGCCGGTTTCTACGCCTTCAACATGCCCGAAGAAGTGGGCGGTGGTGGCCTGGACTATCTGTCCCAGGCGCTGATCGAACGTGAGCTGTCCAAGGTGTCCTGGGCGCTGCACGTGTTCGTCGCGCGTCCGTCGAAAATCCTCATGGCCTGCACCGGCGACCAGATCAACGACTACCTGTTGCCGTGTATCCAGGGTGAAAAGATCGACTGCTTTGCCCTGACCGAACCGGGTGCCGGTTCCGACGCCAACGCGATCAAGACCCGCGCCGTGCGTGAAGGCGACGACTTCATTCTCAACGGCAGCAAGCATTTCATCAGCCACGCCGGCCATGCCGATTTCGCCATTGTCTTCGCCGTGACCGACACCTACGAACACAACGGCAAAAAGCGCAACGCCGTGACCTCGTTCCTGGTCGACCGCAATACCCCGGGCATGACCATTCGCCGTGGGCCCAAGTGCGTGAGCAACCGGGGTTATCACACCTTCGAAATGTTCTTCGACGACTGCCGCGTACCGGCCAGCAAAGTGCTGGGCGAAGTCGGCAAGGGGTGGGAAGTGGCCAACGCCTGGCTGACCGCCGGCCGGGTGATGGTGGCGGCCAACTGCGTCGGTCAGGCCCAGCGCGCACTGGACGTGTCCTTGCAATGGGCGGCAGACCGCAAGCAATTCGGCCAGCCGATCGGCACCTACCAGGGCGTGTCGTTCAAGCTCGCGGACATGGCCACGCAAATCCGTGCCGCCGAACTGCTGACCCTGCACACCGCGTGGAAAATGGACCAGGGCACCATGACCGATGGCGAGGCCGGCATGGCCAAGCTGTTCGCCAGTGAAGTGCTCGGTCGTGCCGCCGATGAAGCGGTGCAGATTTTCGGCGGCATGGGCCTGATGGACGAAGGACCGGTGGAGCGCATCTGGCGCAACGCGCGGATCGAACGGATCTGGGAAGGCACCTCGGAAATCCAGCGCCACATCATTTCCCGCGAGCTGCTGCGGCCGCTGTTGCGCTGATCGGCCCGGAGAATTCCCATGTCCCAAACCATTCGTGACAACCTCAAACGCATGCTCGCGCCGCAACACGTGGCGTTCGTCGGCGGCCGCAACATGGCCCGCGCCCTCAAGCGCTGTGCCGAGGGTGGCTACCAAGGGCAGATGTGGCTGGTCAACCCGCAACACGACAGCCTTGAAGGTGTGCCGTGCGTGCGCAGCGTGGCCGAGTTGCCTTGCGGCCCGGACGCCGTGTTCATCGCCACCAACCGCGAACTGACCCTGACCTGCGTCGCCGAACTGGCCGCCATCGGCGCGGGCGGCGCGATCTGCTACGCCTCGGGCTTCGCCGAAACCGGCGCCGAAGGCCAGGCCCTGCAACAGCGACTGCTAAAGGCCGCTGGCGACATGGCCTTGCTCGGCCCCAACTGCTACGGCCTGCTCGACTACCTGCACAGTTGTGCGCTGTGGCCGGTGGCCCATGGCGGCAAGGCAGTGGAGAAGGGCGTGGCGGTGCTGACCCAGAGCGGCAACTTCGCCTACAACCTGTCCATGAGCGACCGTTCGCTGCCGGTGGCCTACATGGCCTCGGTCGGCAATCAGGCGCAACTGGGTGTCGCTGAACTGATGGACGTGTTGCTCGACGAGCCGCGCGTCACCGCCATCGGCCTGCATCTGGAAGGCCTGAAGAACGTGCCGGGTTTTGCCCGCGCCGCGCACAAGGCACTGGAGAAGGGCGTCCCGATCATTGCCTTGAAAACCGGCGTGTCGCAGATCGGCGCCGAACTGGCCTTGAGTCACACCAGTTCGCTGTCCGGTTCCGATGCGCTGTACGACGCGTTGTTCGACCGTCTCGGGGTGATCCGCGTCAGCGGCCCGGTGAGTTTTGTCGAAACCCTCAAAGCCGCGGCTTGCGGCAATCTGCCGGCGGGCAACAGCCTGATCGCGCTGGCCTGCTCCGGTGGCGACGCCGGGTTGATTGCCGACTACGCCGAACGCAACGACCTGGGCCTGCCGAAACTCGATCAAGGACAGGTCGGCGAACTCGCGCAAGTGCTGCCGAGCTACGCCAACCTGGTCAACCCGCTGGATTTCACCACGGCGATCTGGGGCGACGGCGAAGCCTTGAACCGCATGCTCGACAGCGCGCTGCGCACCGAAGCCGATGCGGCGATGCTGGTGCTCGACTACCCGTCGGAGTTCACCGGCGAGCGCAAGGAGTGCGACCTGCTGCTGGAGTTGTACTGCGCGGCACTGCAACGCCACGGCAAGACCGGTTTTGTCACTTCGGCCTTCCCCGAGTTGCTGCCGCCCCATGCCCGCGAGCGTTTGCACGCGCAGGGTGTCGCGGCGTTGCAAGGCGTTGAAGATGGCCTGGCCGCGTGGGGTCGCATCGCCGGTTATCAGCGCAACCGCCAGGCCTTGCTGGCCTTGGGCGAATCAGCATTGGTGCCGTTATGCCCGCAAGCGCTGGAAGGTGAGGGGTGTTTGCTCAATGAGTGGAACTCCAAACAGGCGTTGAAAGCCTTTGGCCTGCCAACGCCAAATGGCGTATTGAGCACCCCGGACAAGGCCCTGAAGGATGCCGAAGCATTGGGTTATCCGCTGGTACTCAAAGCGGTCAGCGCTCAACTGCCACACAAGACCGAGGCCGGTGCCGTGGCGCTGAACCTCAAGGACGGCGCGGCATTGGGCGCTGCACTGGAGAAGATGCGCGCCAGCATTGCCGCCTACGCCCCGGGCGTAGTGTTCGATCAACTGTTGCTTGAACCCATGGCCAAGCCGCCACTGGCTGAGCTGATCGTCGGCATCAAACGCGAAAACGATTTCGGCCTCGCGCTGGTGATCGGTGCCGGCGGCATTCTGGTGGAGTTGCTCAAGGACAGTCGCAGCCTGTTGCTGCCGACCACCGACGGCGCGATCCGCAACGCCTTGCTCAGTCTGCGCAGCGCGCCGTTGCTGCAAGGTTTCCGTGGACGCGAGTCTGCTGACCTGGACGCCTTGGTGACCGCGATCCGCGCCGTGGCCGATTACGCCTGCGAGACCTCCGCACACCTGCTGGAACTCGATGTGAACCCATTGTTGGTCGGTGCCCAAGGCACGACTGCGGTCGATGCGTTGATTCGCCTCGGCCACGAGTGAGGACATGAATATGCAAAGCAAATCCTTGACCGGTGGCCAGGCCCTGGTGCGTCTGTTGGCCAACTACGGCGTCGATACCGTGTTCGGCATCCCCGGCGTACACACCCTGGAGCTGTATCGCGGCTTGCCCGGCAGCGGCATCCGCCACGTCTTGACCCGTCATGAGCAGGGCGCCAGCTTCATGGCCGACGGCTATGCCCGGGTCAGCGGCAAACCCGGTGTGTGTTTCGTCATTACCGGCCCCGGCGTGACCAACGCCGCCACCGGCATCGGCCAGGCCTACGCTGACTCGATTCCGATGCTGGTGATTTCCAGCGTCAACCACAGCGCCAGCCTTGGCAAGGGCTGGGGCAGCCTGCACGAATGTCAGGACCAGCGTGCGATGACCGCGCCGATTACTGCGTTCTCCGCAGTGGCGCTGACCGCCGAAGATCTGCCGGAACTGATCGCCCGTGCCTACGCGGTGTTCGACAGCGAGCGCCCGCGCCCGGTGCACATCTCGGTGCCGCTGGACGTGTTGTCAGCGCCGATCGCTCGTGACTGGAGCAACGACGTAGTGCGTCGTCCGGGTCGTGGCCCGGCATCCGTTACCGCCATCGATCAAGCTGTGGCCAAACTGAAGGCTGCCAAGCGGCCGATGATCATCGCCGGTGGTGGTGCGCTCAATGCCACTTCGCAGCTACAGGACATCAGCACCCGACTCGCTGCGCCGCTGTTCACCAGCGTCGCCGGCAAGGGCTTGCTACCGCCGGATGCGCCACTCAACGCCGGCTCATCCCTGTGTGTGGAGCCGGGCTGGAACCTCATCGCCGAGGCCGACGTGGTGCTGGCGGTCGGCACCGAAATGGCCGACACCGACTACTGGCGTGAACGCCTGCCGCTCAATGCCGAGCTGCTGCGCGTCGACATCGACCCGCGCAAGTTCAACGACTTCTACCCGTGCGCGGTGGCGTTGCATGGCGATGCACAACAAACCCTCAGTGGGTTGCTTGAGCGTTTGCCCACCGACGTGCGCGACGCTGGCGCCGCCATTGCCTCGGTTGTCGCCCTGCGCGAAGCGGTCAAGGCCAGCCATGGACCGTTGCAGTCCATTCATCAATCGATTCTCGACCGTATCGCCACGGAGCTGCCGGACAACGCGTTCATCAGCACCGACATGACCCAACTGGCCTACACCGGCAACTACGCCTTCGACAGCCTGGCGATCCGCAGTTGGCTGCACCCCACCGGCTACGGCACCTTGGGTTACGGCCTGCCGGCCGGCATCGGCGCCAAGTTCGGCGCGCCGCAGCGGCCGGGCCTGGTGCTGGTGGGCGACGGTGGTTTCCTCTACACCGCCCAGGAACTGGCCACGGCTGTTGAAGAACTGGAGAGCCCGCTGGTGGTGCTGCTGTGGAACAACGACGCGCTGGGGCAGATCCGTGACGACATGCTCGGCCTCGACATCGAGCCCATCGGCGTGTTGCCGCGCAACCCGGATTTCGCCGCCCTCGCACGTGCGTTCGGCTGCACCGTGACTCAACCGCAAAGCCTGGCCGAGTTGCAGACCGACCTGCGCCATGGCTTCAAGCGTAACGGCGTGACCCTGATCGAACTCAAGCATGCCTGCGCGCATTGATCTGCATATTAAGGGGATGAAGCCATGCGCTTTTCCGATCTGACTCAACGAATCGCCGGTGACGGCGCCGCCGCGTGGGATATTCACTACCGCGCCCTGGCGCTGCGCGAGCAGGGTGAAGACATTCTGCTGTTGTCCGTGGGCGACCCGGATTTCGACACGCCACAGCCCATCGTGCAGGGCGCCATCGACAGCCTGCTGAGCGGCAACACTCACTATGCCGAGGTGCGCGGCAAGCGTGCCCTGCGTGAAGCCATTGCCAGGCGTTATCAACAGCGCAGCGGCCAATCCGTTTCGGCCGATCAGGTCACCGTGCTGGCCGGGGCGCAATGTGCATTGTTCAGCGTGGCCCAATGCGTGCTCAATCCAGGTGACGAAGTGATCGTCGCCGAACCGATGTACGTCACCTACGAAGCGGTGTTCGGTGCCTGCGGTGCCGTGGTGGTGCCGGTGCCGGTGCACTCGGAAAACGGTTTTCGCGTGTTGCCAGAAGATGTCGCCGCGCGTATCACTGCGCGTACCCGTGCCTTGGCACTGAACAGCCCGCACAACCCGTCAGGCGCGAGTCTGCCGCGCAGCACCTGGGCTGCTTTGGCTGAACTGTGCATCGGCCACGACCTGTGGCTGATTTCCGATGAGGTCTACAGCGAATTGCTGTTCGACGGCGAGCACGTCAGCCCGGCGAGCCTGCCGGGCATGGCCGAGCGCACCGCGACCCTCAACAGCCTGTCGAAATCCCACGCCATGACCGGCTGGCGCGTCGGCTGGGTGGTGGCGCCGCCATCCCTGGCCGCGCACCTGGAAAACCTCGCGTTGTGCATGCTCTACGGCTCGCCGGATTTCATTCAGGACGCCGCCGTGGTGGCCCTGGAAAGCAACCTGCCAGAGCTCGAAGCCATGCGCGAAGCGTATCGCCAGCGTCGTGATCTGGTGTGCGACAGCCTGGCCGATTGCCCCGGCGTGCGGCCGTTGAAACCCGATGGCGGGATGTTCGTGATGCTCGATATCCGCCAGACCGGGCTCAGCGCCCAGGCGTTTGCCGACCGTCTGCTGGATCGCCACGGCGTGTCGGTACTGGCTGGCGAGGCCTTTGGTCCGAGCGCGGCGGGGCATATTCGCCTCGGTCTGGTGGTCGGCGCCGAACCGCTGCGCGATGCCTGCCAGCGCATTGCCCGTTGTGCTCAAGAACTGATGGAGGCTCAGCTATATGCTTAACCACAAGGCGTTGTTTATTGATGGTCGCTGGCAGAAACCTTCGGGGCAGGGCATCGCCGAGGTGATCAACCCGGCCACCGGGCAAGTG
Organism: Pseudomonas sp. P4_C4; assembly: GCF_056402055.1. NCBI lineage: Bacteria > Pseudomonadati > Pseudomonadota > Gammaproteobacteria > Pseudomonadales > Pseudomonadaceae > Pseudomonas > Pseudomonas sp. P4_C4. Next base: position 52,767 of record NZ_JBFUID010000051.1, read on the forward strand.
TGCGGCAGCGTGCCGCTGGGTGATGAACTCGATGTCGAAAACGCCGTGGCGGCTGCACGCCGGGCCTTCGATTCATGGTCGCGCACGCCGTCCAGCGTGCGTGCGGGCTATATCCGTGCACTGGCCGATCAACTGCGCAAGCGTGCCGATGAGATGGCCTCGGTCATCACCATGGAGCTGGGCATGCCGGTGCAATGGTGCCGTTCGGTGCAGGTCGATGGGCCGATCACTGGCCTTGAGCAATACGTCGAACTGGCTCATCTCATGGACGAGGTGCGCGAAGTCGGCAATTCGCTGGTGATCCGCGAGGCCGTGGGTGTCTGCGCGTTCATCAACCCGTGGAATTACCCGCTGCACCAATTGATCGGCAAACTGGCCCCGGCACTGGCCGCCGGTTGCACCGTGGTGGTCAAACCGAGCCAGGAAACTCCGCTGCATGCCTTCCTGTTGGCGCAAATGATCGAGGACATCGGCCTGCCGGCCGGGGTGTTCAACCTGGTCAGCGGTCCGGGCTCGAAAGTCGGCGAAGCGCTGGCCAAGCACCCGGACGTGGACATGGTGTCGTTCACCGGATCCACCGGCGCCGGGGTTCGGGTTGCGCAAGCGGCGGCACCTTCGGTCAAGCGCGTGTGCCTGGAACTGGGCGGCAAGTCGCCGCTGCTGATCGCCGAGGATGCGGATCTGGCAGCGGCCGTGCGCTACGGCGTGCAGGACGTGATGATCAATTCCGGCCAGACCTGCACCGCGTTGACCCGCATGCTGCTGCCGGCCAGCCGCTACGCCGAGGCTGTGGAAGTGGCGCTGGCGCAAACCCTGAGCCTGCGCATGGGCGATCCCCTCGACCCGCAAAGCTTCCTCGGCCCGATGTGTTCGGCCGGGCAAAAACGCACCGTGCTCGACTACATCAAGGTTGGCCAGCAGGAAGGCGCTCGCCTGCTGTGCGGCGGTGACATGCCGGGGCGCGGCTTCCATGTCAGCCCGACGCTGTTCGCCGATGTCGACAACCGCATGCGCATTGCCCAGGAAGAAATCTTCGGCCCCGTGCTGTGCCTGATTCCCTACACCGATGAGGCGCAAGCGATCCAGATCGCCAACGACTCGCCGTTCGGCTTATCCAGTGGCGTCTGGGCCGGCAGTGCCGAACGCGCCTTGCACCTGGGACGGCAGATGCGCGCCGGTCAGTGCTTCCTCAACGGTGCGGCGTTCAATTATCACGCGCCGTTCGGTGGCTACAAACAGTCGGGTAACGGTCGCGAATGGGGTGAGGAGGGGCTGAACGAGTTCGTCGAAGTGAAGGCGATCCAGGTGTGACGGTTGGCGACTCAAACTGTTCATCACCCACGATGTTGCGACTCCACACCTTCAACCGATACGCCGGAAAAAGTCTAAGGAACCACCATGAAAGTACTGATCGTCCACGCTCACCCGGAACCGCAATCCTTCACCGCCGCCCTGCGGGACCAGGCTGTCGCCACCCTCGAAGCCCAGGGCCACGAGGTGCAGGTCAGCGACCTGTACAAAATGAACTGGAACCCGGTGGCCAGTGACGCAGACTTCTCGAATCGGGAAAACCCCGAGTACCTGGTCTATGCCCTGGAACAACGCCTGGGCGTGAAGAGCCAGTCGCTGGCGCCGGACATCCAGGCCGAGCTGGACAAACTGCTGTGGGCCGACCTGCTGATCCTCAACTTCCCGATCTTCTGGTTCTCCACCCCGGCGATGCTCAAGGGCTGGATCGACCGGGTGCTGGTGTCCGGCATCTGCTACGGCGGCAAACGCTTTTACGATCAGGGCGGATTGGCTGGGAAGAAGGCACTGGTGACCGTGACCCTGGGCGGGCGCGAACACATGTTCGGCGAAGGCGCGATTCATGGCCCGCTAGAGGACATGCTGCGGCCGATCCTGCGTGGCACCCTGGCTTACGTCGGGTTCGATGTGCTGGAACCGTTCGTGGCCTGGCATGTGCCGTACATCAGCGACGAAGCGCGCCAGCAATTTCTGGTTGATTACGGCCAGCGGCTGCAGCATCTGAGTGATGATCAGCCGTTGGTGTTTCCGAAGTTGGCGCAGTTTGATGACAAGCTCTATCCACTGACCACCAATGCCTGACTAACACCCCAACCCCTGTGGGAGCGAGCCTGCTCGCGATGGCGCAAGGACTCCCAACATAGATGCTGGCTGGTCGACCGCCATCGCGAGCAGGCTCACTCCTACACAACACCCACCGCTTGTTCGGAAGTCCTTCTCAGCGGAGCCATTGAACTACACTTTTCAGTTGCTCCACCCGATCGGCAGGCGACGCATGGCGTCGCTTGCCGCCGCCAGTCGACCCAAAGGCTTGCCCGTTGTGGCAAGCCTGTCGGAGGTCATCATGAAAAGGTTGTCACCCATCAGTCTGTGCCTTGCCTTGTCGGTTCTCAGTGCCCCGGGATGGGCGCAATCGGTGGTTCCGATGAAAGGGCAAAGTTCGCAACAAACCCAGGCCGACATCAACGAATGCAACAGCATCGCCGCCAGCCAAAGCGCCTCGACGGCTTCCACGCCTTCCGGCGGGAGGGTCAAGGGTGCCGCTGTGGGGGCCGCCGCTGGCGCAACGGCTGCCCAGGTACGCGGCAATCAGCATGACGAGGCTTATGACCGCGTCGACGATGACACGAAACAGGACTATCGCCAGAACCGCGCCAAGTCGACGGCAGCGGCCGGCGCTGTGGTCGGTGGTTCACGTCAACGCCAGGAACGCCGGGCGGATGCGAAAACCACCCAGACGAATACCGCGTCGGCCTACAGCAGCTGTTTGCAGGGCAAGGGTTATCAGGTCAACCCTTGAGTCAGGTACGGAACACACTGTAGGAGCGAGCTTGCTCGCGATGGTCGTCAACGATAACGCTGGTTGGCAGGTGCCCCGCGGTGCTCTCCGGTTTATCGCGAGCAAGCTCGCTCCTACAGGATCCCCGAGCTCGCTGTTTCAAGGAAGCAGGCGGATAAGGAAACTGCCTGTAGCTCTAATCTGACAACCGTTCATCGGTGAACTACGCTGCGATACGTACCCTCGATCTGAATTTTGTGACGTAAGGATCCGACACATGCGGAGCAGGCTGCTCGCTGTAATGGTTACTGTTTTCGGGATGTTTTGGTCGGTGCAACTGTGGGCCGAGGATGCACCTAAAGCGGTTGATGCTCCCGTCGAATTGAAAGTGGCCAACCGCAGCATCATGGTATTTCGCGCGACCATCCTCGGTGAAGCCCCGGCCTCGCGGGTCAAACGGGCGAAAGTGGTGATCGGTGAGGCGCTGGATGACGCCGACGACCTCAATGTCACCCTCGACCCGATCATGAAAAGCTACATGGTGCTGCTGGGTAGCCGGCGCGCCTTTATCGTTTCGCCCAAGGACTTCGACGAGACCGAATACGACTCGGTACAGCAGGCCGCGGAAGCCGCGGCTGACAGGCTGCGCCAGGTCGTGGCCGAATCCCGGGAAGCCCGTAGCTTGCAATTGATCCTGCGTTCCGTAGTCGCCGCGTTGCTCGCCACCGGCATTTACATCGCTCTGCTGTACGGCATGATGTTTTTGCGGCGCAGAGTGCTGAAGAAACTGCCCGAACTGATGCATCGGCACACCCAGGCCCTGAAAGTCGGAAAAGTTCCGCTGGTCGACGCCAATTACCTGTATCCCTTGGTCAGCCGCCTGCTGGAGCTGGTGCGCTGGATCGTCGTCGCGCTGTTTACGTACGAGTGGCTGGGCTTTGTCCTGTCACGCTTTCCCTATACCCGTCCCTGGGGCGAAAGCCTGAATAACTATCTGTTGGAACTCGGCGGCTATCTGCTGCAAGGGATCGTCGGTGCCATACCCGGGCTGGGCGTGGCGCTGGCGATCTTCTTTATCGCCCGCGGCGCAACCGCGTTCATGCGGCGGATACTGCGGCGCATGGCTGCACCGGGAACCGTCAGCTGGCTGAACCATGAAACCCTGCAACCGACCCAACGCCTGACGTCCCTGGCGATCTGGCTGTTTGCCCTGGCCATGGCCTATCCGTACCTGCCGGGTGCCGGCACCGATGCATTCAAAGGCTTGTCGGTCCTGATCGGCCTGATGATTTCCCTGGGCGCCACCAGCGTGGTTGGCCAGGCGGCGGCGGGGTTGATCCTGACCTACACCCGTACCCTGCGCCCCGGCGAATTTGTGCGCATTGGCGACTACGAAGGCACGGTTACCGAACTGGGCATGTTTACCACCAGCATTCGCACCGGCCTGGGCGAGGTGCTGACCCTGCCCAATTCGATGATCACCGGCACCGTCACCAAGAACTACTCGCGTGTAGTGCAAGGCCCTGGCTACGTGGTCGACACCGTCGTGACCATCGGCTACGACACGCCGTGGCGGCAGGTGGAGGCGATGTTGCTGGAGGCCGCAAAACGCACGCCGGGGATTCTCGAAGTGCCGCCGGCCCAGGTGTTCCAGACGGCATTGTCGGACTTCTACCCGGAATACCGGCTGGTGGCCCAGGCCATTCCCAGCCAGCCTCGGCCGCGAGCGGTGCTGCTGAGCATGCTGCACGCCAACATCCAGGATGTATTCAACGAGTACGGCGTGCAGATCATGTCGCCGCACTACCTGGGCGATCCGCAACAGGAAAAGTGGGTGCCCAGGGACAAGTGGTACCCGGCTCCTGCGCAAAAATCGAAGGAATCCTGATTCCGCCTGGAAGGGCGTACTGCGGGAGCAAAGGCACACATCAGCGCCGGTTACTGGCCTCGGTGCCATACCTTTAAGTAATCGATTGTGAAGGTGGAGGGCAGGTCAGCGTCGTCCACGACGCCGAACCATTTCCAGAAGGCCTCACTGTCAAACACGACTTGCATCGGGAAGTGCCAGTGGGTGTTTTTCGATTCCCTGACCAGCACGCCATCGACGTACCAGCGCAGGGTGTCGGGTTGCCAGTCGAACCCGTAGACATGAAAGGTGCTGGCCAAGCGCCAGGGCGCGGTCCAGGTGCTGCCATTGGCCAGATGTTCGCTGCTTTGCGGCGTGGCCCATACATGGGCGTTCATGTTGTACAGTCGGTCGAAAGCGCCGTTTCCGGTTTTGCCGCCGATTTCGAAGATATCGATTTCGGTGGCGTTTTCGGGCAGCCCCGTCCAGGCCAGCCAGAATGCGCTGGAACCGGCGGAATTCATCGGTTTGGCCCGGGCCTCGTAGTAACCGTACAACCTCCGCTCATTGGTATGCACCATCGCCGAGCTGTAATCCTTGAAGCCCAGTTTCGTGTACTTCTGCGGCAAGGTTTGCTTGCGGAACACGATGTCGAGATTGCCGTTGTCGACGCTGGCATTTTCCGGCATGAACAGGGCCGGTTTGCGCCCCAGCGAGTCGCTGCCCGTGGCGTTGTTGACGTACCAGCGATCACGGTCAAGGGTGTTGCCGTTGAAGTCGTCGGACAGTTGCGCGTCCAGCACCCAACGCCCGGCATTGGCCTGATCCGACAGCGGCAGGCTGGCATGGGTTTGCTGAGGCACCGGGCCCAGTGGGCCCGCCCGGGTCCAGACATCCGCTTGGCCGGGGATGGTCACCGCCCATTTGTTCGCCAGGTATTCGAACACCTCCCGGCGCTCTTTCTGAGTGATCAGCGGGCGGTCGTAAACCAGCACTTCAGCGATGTCGCCACGCAAGACTTCGGTGGTACCCACCACGTTGCGCGCCACGGCATAGGGGCCGATGGGCACATCATGGAGTTCCAGAAAATCCAGGGTTGGCGCGAAGGCTGTGCTCTTCTCCACGCTGAGTGCAAAGTTCGGCGCCACGTTGTCGTTATCGGCAAGCCGCGGGCGCGAGCTGAACTGGCGCTGCCAGGTGTCGCCGCCGGCCTGTTCGGGCAGCCGGCGGGACACCAGAAACACCGTGGCCGGGCCCTTTGCCACACGAATTTGTTTGCCGACGAATGCCGAAACGCCACTGAAACGCACCACGGCGTTGCCGTTGAGCGCGCTGTCGACGCGCAGCGGCAGTGACGTGGCGTTCGGGTTGTCGACGCTCGCATGGTTGGACTTGCCCGACTTGTCGTGCCAGCGCAGGACCCGGTTTTGCCGATCGAGGGACATCGTTGACCGATCCGCGCCGTCCAGCCACAGGACCAGGCCATTGGTCGCCGGACGCGCTGGCGTTGCCTGGGCACAACAGGCCATCGCGGCCAGCAGCAAAACCAGCCAGCATTCCCTGAGCATGTGAGCCCCCTGAAAGAGCGTGGAGGAGTGACGCGCCGGTCACCTGGCAAAGGCGGCCGACAACTCGACAGCGGGGCGGTAGCCGTAGGGATTGCTCAATTGCCAACGCCAGCTGTCCTGGATCATCTGCGCGAGGTCACGCCGGGCGCACCAGCCCAGGTCGTGCCGGGCCTTGCTGGCATCGGCCCAGCACTGGGCAATATCGCCGGCCCGGCGCGGGGCGATCTGGAACGGAATGCTGACGCCGGTGACGTCTTCGAAACTGTGGATCATCTGCAGCACGCTATAGCCGATCCCGGTGCCGAGGTTCCAGATGTGAATGCCGCCAGCACCGTGCAGCACCTGCAAGGCCTTGAGATGCCCTTCGGCGAGGTCGACCACGTGGATGTAGTCCCGCACGCAGGTGCCGTCGACGGTGGGGTAGTCATTGCCAAACACCGTCAGCTCGGGGATTCGGCCAATCGCCACTTGGGTCAGGCAGGGCAACAGGTTATTCGGCCGACCGTTGGGGTCTTCGCCGATCAGGCCGCTTTGGTGGGCGCCAATCGGGTTGAAGTAGCGCAACAGGGCGATGCTCCAGCGCGGTTCGGAGAGGGCAAGGTCAGTGAGCAACTGCTCGACCATGAGCTTTGAGCGACCATAGGGGCTGGCCGGAATGCCGGTGCCCGAAGCCTCGACGATGGGCGTGTGCGCCGGTTCGCCGTAGACCGTCGCCGAGGAACTGAACACCAGTTTGAACACATTGAAGCGCGCCATGACCTCACACAGGTTAAGGGTGCCCACTACGTTGTTGGCGTAATACTCCAGGGGATGACACACGCTGTTGGCCACGGACTTGAGGCCGGCAAAATGCACCACCGCGTCAATTTCGTATTGGCTGAAGAGGCTTTCGAGCAAGGCCGTATCGCGGATGTCGCCTTCAATGAAGCGGACCCGGGCATGGGCCAGGTGCTCCAGGCGCTCGATGGACTCGTGGCAACTGTTGCACAGGTTATCCAGCACCAGCACATGTTGGCCGGCGTCGATGAGGGTCAGCGCGGTGTGGGAGCCTATGTAGCCGGCCCCGCCCGTGATCAGCGTGGTTTTAGGCATTTTGGGCGTTCCTGTTTCAAGAAGTCAGGGTCAGCGGGCGGTGAAAACCAACTTGAATTCCTGCGGCCAGCGCGGGTGCAACACGCTATAGGCCAGCGCATAGGTCAGGGCACCGATGGCGATGTTGCAGGCCAGGTGCAAGACGCCTTGCAAGGCCAGGTGCGCAGAAGCGGTCAGCACCACAACCGCCATGACCAGCGAGGCGATCACGCTGCGGTAACCGGACTCGATGAACACGCCCCAGCCGTAACCGATGGCGGTGTTCAGTCCGCGAATTTGCAACGGCGTGATGAGCAGCATGCGCACCAGCAAGGCCAGTGCAGCGCCCATGCCGCCGCAGGTCGGGCCCAGCATATAAACCAGCCCGAGGGCGAGCAGGGCGGTGCTCACCTCGGCCTTGAGGGTGACGCGGGTGTGGTTGACCGCCACCAGCGCCGTGGTGGCGTACATGGCAAGGTTGCCGATGGCTGCGGTGATCGCCAGCACTTGCAGCATGGGAATGGCGTCGGCCCATTTGGCGCCGAAGATCAACAGGACGATATCCTCGGCCGTCAGCGCAATCCCCAGGAAAAACGGCGTGAGCAGAAAACCGCTGATCACCGTCGAGTCGCTGATGATCCCGATCAGTCGCGGCGGGTCGCTGCTGCGCCGGGCGAACACCGGCAAGGCATAGCTCATCAGTCCGTTGTAGATCGCCGAGCGCGGCAGATCGATGATGCGCATGGCCAGGTTGAACATGCCCACCGCATGGGCCCCGGCGGTCATGCCCAGCACCACGTTGACGCCACGTTGCAGGGTTTGTGCGCTCAGCGCATTGATCGCCACCGGGGTTCCGGTCTTGAGCAGTTCCCGCAGGAAAGGCCCGTCAATGTACAAAGCGATGCGCCGCCGGTCCCCGTTCATCAGCACCACGACGCAGACAAACTCCATGATCAGCGCCTGGGCGATCACCGCCCACGGGCCGAACCCCCAGAGCGCCACGACAATCCCGCCGACGCCGCCGACGATTTTCCCCAGCAACGTACGCGACGCCAGCCTCTTGAAGTTGCTGGTGCGGCGCATTTCCACGACATACACACGCGCTATCATGGTGAACAGAATCTTTACCGAGGCCACCGCCATCATCCATTGCAGTGCCGGCGAGCGCGTGTACAACATGGCCGCCAGGGAGATGACGCCGATGGACACGAGGCTGATCAGCACGGCAAACCAGAACGCCGTGCTGATGTGCTTGTCTTCCAGGCGCTCGGCCCGTACCAGCGGGTCTTCCAGTACCGACGAATAAAGCAGTCCGACCATTTCGACAATCGCGATGATCACCGTGCCCACGCCCAGCTCCGTGGGCGTGAGCAGCCTCGCGTAGACGACAAAGGTGATCATCGACAGGAAAATCAGGCCGAATTTCTCGGTGAAGATCCAGATCAGGGTAACCAGACGCTGGTTGGCCATGGCGGGCACCGGTTCAATGAGCGGTGGTTGACTCGGCGGTCCGGCCCAGGGTTCTGGCGCGGGCATAGAGGTAACGCAAGGTCGGTTTACCCCGGGCGAAAATCAGTGCCTGCCAGGAACACGCCAGCATGCGCCGGTACACGTTGATCACCTCGGCATGTTCACCGAAGCGGGAAAAGGCACAGAGGAAATCCGCGAGGTTGCCCAGCTCGAAATCGATCCGTTGTTGCTGGCTCAACTGCGCACCATAACGGGCGAGGAACAGCTCGATGAACCTGAGTTTGTGCGAGAAGTACTTTTTCGGTTGGGCGGTGATGTTGCCGCCGTTGACCGTCCGCCGCGCCAGGGTTTGCGGCACCGTGTGGATTTCCCAGTGTTCGGCGATCCGGGCCCACATCATGCGGTCCTCGGAATAGCGCAGGCTGGCTTCGAAGCCGCCGAGTTGTGTGAGCACATCGCGGCGGATCAGCACGGTGGAGACGCCATTGACGATGTTGCAGCGGATGAAATCATGGAAGTGCATGCCGCTCTTGTAGCGATCTTCCACAAACCGGGTGCCGTCGCTGTATTCAATCAGCACGTTGCAATCAATCAGCCCCACGGGCCGTCCCTGACGAAGCAGGTCGTCATACAGCGCCAGTTGCTTTTCGAGCTTTTGCGGATGCCATTGGTCATCGGCATCGAGAAACGCCACCAGGCTTTCTTCCGTGTGCCGCAAGCCATGGTTGCGGGCGCTGGCCGGGCCTTCATTGGCCTGATGCAACAACGTCAGGCGAAACGGCGCGGCGAAATCCTTGACCCGTTGCGGTCCGTCATCACTCGACCCATCGTCGATGACAATGACGTGATCGGGCAGTCGGGTCTGGTCGGTCAACGAGCCCAGCGTCTGTTCGATACTGTCGGCACCGTTGTACATCGGGATCACGACGCACACTGAATGCACCGAAGAGGGGCTTGGCTCTAGCACGAGGTTTTCTCCTTGCGATACGTCTTCGCGGGCCCACGGTAGTAGGCCCGGCCTGTTGTCGGTGACAGGTGCGGACGAGTCGCGTGATGGTGCCGAAACGAAAGGGCCAGGGTGCAGAACACCAGGAACTCGGCGCTGCGGTAGTTGGGAATCACGTACGCCACGTAGTTGGAGACGATGAACAGTCCGATGATCACCAGGGCACAGGCGCGCACCTGAGCCGACTGCGCGGAGGTGATCGCCCGGTACTGTTTGATCAAGGCTTCGGCAAACAGCAGCATCAGCGCCGCGAGTTGAATCACGCCGCCGTTGAGCAGGGTTTCCAGGTAGCCGCTGTGGGCATTGCCGATGTAGCCCCAGCGCTTGATAAAGACCTCGGCATCGTTGCTGGTCCAGAACGCGCCATAGCCGTAGCCCTTCAGGAACCTGTCGTCGATGAGCGGCGTGAGCAGTTCCCAGATCAGCGTGCGGTCGGTGAGTGACGAGTCCCGCCCGAGCAGGTTCAGCATCAACGTGTAATTGCCGTACAAAAACACGCAGATCAGGGCATAAACCAGTGTGGCGCCGAAGAACGCCATCATCGAACGGTTGACGCGCAACCGCACCAGCGTGAGGAAATACCCGTAGCTCGCCGCGCCAGCCACGATCAGGGCAATGGCGGTGGCGGACTGGGCCAGCCCGATGGCAATCAGCGAGAACAGTGCACACAGGATGGCCAGCAGGTTGCGTTGCCTGATCGCCGGCAGCAGCAACAGGATGCCGATGGCATTGAGCCGGGCGCCGGCGTTTTTCTCGGCAAAGATCCCTTTGAAGGCGCCGTCGCGAATACCGCCGGTAATGAACGCGATATCGGGGTTGATCACGGCAAAAATCAGCCCCATCAACGCCACGGCACCGATGACGCAGCCGAGCATGAGGGCGATTCTTTCGATGCTGTAGTTATAGGCAATGAACCCTGCGAAGCACACCACACTGATCATCGCGATATAACGCTTGAAGCTCAGTATCGGATCGTCGGACCAACTGATCGATGCCGCCACGCAGACCAGGAACACCAGAAAAAAGAAGTTGCCGCGGTAAAAGCTCTTGCTCAGGAACACCTTGTGGCGCACGAACAGGAACAACGGCACCAGCAAGGTGATCAGGCCGCACACCTGATTGAGCACGTTGCCTTCGAGGTCTTTTCCGACACCGTCCAGGGTCGCCACATTGCCCAGGCCGAGAAAGAACGACGTCACCTGGAAATAAAACAACAGGCCAAACAGCGTGAAGGCATCGCGCAGCGTGGAATACCTGATTTCCAGTTTGTTCATGACGACTGGCTCCCAAGCAGTGCAGCGAGGTAAGTCTGTACGGCGCGGCCGCTCATGAAACGGGCGGCGGCATCGATGCGGACCTGGCGATGCCGGTCCCTGGGCCGGGTCAATTCAATACCGATGGCCTGGGCCAGTGCTTGGGGGTCATCAACGTTCACCAGCGGAGCCACCACGCCATCTTCGAGAATGTCCTGCGGGCCGTAAGGGCAGCGAGTCGAGACCACCGGTGTGCCGGTCGACAGCGCTTCGACCAGGGCGTTGGGGCTGCCCTCGAAGCGTGACGACAGGACAAAACAATCGGCGGCGGCGACTTGTGCCATGGGTCGATCGGCATAGCCCGGCAGATCGAAGYGGTCCGCCACGCCGAGGCGGGTGGCCAGTTCAAGCAGCTCGGCCCTGAGCCCGCCCTCACCGAAAATGATCAGCCGGGCGTTGCGATACGGTAATCGGGCGAACGCCTCGACCAGGGTGTCAAAGCCCTTCTGCGGTGCCAGGCGACCCACGGCGACAATCACCGGGGTGGTTTTTTCCTGAAGCCAGCGATGCGTCGGACTGCCCGGTGGCTTGTCGCGAAAGTCATTATCCAGTACCGGATTGTCGGCAATGGTGACGTCCTGTGCGCGGGCGACAGTGGTCTCGACAAGGTCCTCGGCCACGCCGCGCGAGACGCAGATCACCGGGTTGGGAATCAGCCGGTACAGCAACGGCGCCAACCAGTAAGCCAGGCGTACACGCAATGAAGGATTGACGTGTTTATCCCGGGAAAACGCATTGCGCTCGCTGACATGCAATTGTGCCAGTGTCCCCGACAGCGTAGCGGCGGCAATGGCCACCACGTTGACGTGGGTAAGGGCGGCCAGTTGTGCGTCGAAGCGGTTCTGGCGCAGAAAACTGGCCAGCGCCGGCACCGCGCTGGCACTGCGGGCACTGTGCAATTCCACCTGTTTGACCCGAGGATCGACCAGCGCCACGTTGACACCGCCGCCGGTGAGCATCAGCAACGTCACGTCATTGCCGGCGTCAACCAGCGCACCGGCCAGGCGTGCCATCATTTTTTCGGCCCCGCCTGCGCTGAGGTCGTGCAGGATGATCAGCAACCGTTTCATCGATCCCACACCTCGTAGTAAGCCCGTGCGGCGTGCTCGCTGGTGTAGGGGCGCACGGTTTTGGCCATTGATCTTGCGCTGTGTGCCTTGAAACACAGGCTTTGCTGCAGCGCTTGCGCCAGGTCGGGCACATCGTTGACTCTCACCAGTTGGCCAAGGCGCCCGTTGTCGAGCAGCTCTCGAGGGCCGGTGGGACAGTCGCTGGCGAGCACGGGTGTACCGAGCGCCAGTGCCTCGATCAACACGGTGGGCTGGCCTTCAAAAAAAGAACTGAGGATCAACAGGCGTGCATGGCGGATCAGCGGGTAGGGGTTGTTCACGTGGCCGGTAAAGTGCACCCGGTTGGCAATGCCCAGTTTCCGCGCCTGAGCGATCAGTTCTTCGCGCAACGGGCCGTCACCGGCAATCACCAGATCGGGTACGTCCGGGTTGTGGATCACCAGGGCATAGGCCTGGAGCATCAAATGAAAGCCCTTGACCTCGACCAGCCGGCCCACGCCGATCCAGTATTCGTGGGGCAAGCCGTTGGGCAGTGGCGCCCGGGAGGCGTTGTGCAGTTGTTCGGTGACCACCGCGTTGGGGCAATAGCGGATGCGTTCACGCCCCCAGGGCATCAGACGGGCAATGGTCTGTTGCAGGTCATGGGACACGGCCACCACCTTGCCGCTGCCGCAAAGGTACAGGGCATAGAGCAGGCGCAGGCTGTGGACACCGGTTTTCTGTTCCGTGCAATCCAGGGCCGTGTGCCGGGTGTAGATGACCTGGCAACGGCTGCCGAGGGTGGCCACCCAGGTACACAGGTTGGCTTGTTCCTTGGCGCTGATCAGGTGAGTCACGCTTTCACGGCGAATGATCCGGCGCAGCAGCACAATAGACTTGATCAGGCCCAGGAGACCGTTACCGCCGCCGTCGAGGATTCGCGCCCCTGCTACATCCGGTGTTTCGCCGTTCATGACGAAAAAGCTCACACGCTGCCCATCCTTGAGAAACTGCCCGGCCAGGCGTTGCTGGACGCACTCGATGCCACCGCCGAGCTTGAAATCCTTGAGAGTGAACATAATGTGCACGGCCATTCTCCGGCGCTCAGGGCGTAGTGATGTTGATCGCGACTTTGTGGGACAGAATCATCGCCGCCAGTTGCAGAAAGTTGCCGGGGTAGTCGACCAGGTAACGCCTGATCGTGTGCGGCTCGCGGTACATGCGATAGAACGCCCGCAAGTGCAGGCGATTGATTGCTTCGGGGTAATAGACACCGTTGGTCATCGCTTCCTGACGAATGAAACCGCCGCAGGTAAACGCCACACCGGTGAAGCCGGCATTCAGTGCGCTTAGCACGAAGCGCTCTTGCAACCCGGCGCCCAGGCCCACGATCAGGATGTTGGCCCGACCCAGGCGAATGTCCGCCTGGATGGCCGCCGCCTGAGGCGCATCGAAGTAACCGTGGTGATAACCGGCAATCGGCAGCCGTGGGTAGCGTGTCTGCAGTTTGCGGATGAACAGTTCCAGCTCGGATTGCGTGGCGCCGACGATGTACACCCGCTTGCCCTGTTGTTCTGCGTCGCTGAACACCGGTCCGGCAATCGAGGTGAAGTCGAAACTGACCCGCGCGATGGATCGCCCGGTGACTTGCGACATGAAACTCGACATCAGCATGCCGTCGCAAAAGTAGGCGATAGCATCAGGCGGGTGCTGGAAAAAACTGCCGATCGACGCGAAGTTGATAAAGGAAAACGCTTTGTTGGCCTCGAGCAGGGCCGGCGAATACTGGCCGATCAAATCCAGCCGGATCATGGCCCGTCTCCCGGTGCCACCAGCGGTCGAGGCGGGCGGCCCACCGACACATAGGTGAAGCCGCGTTTGCTCAGGCGCTGCGGGTTGTACAGGTTGCGTCCGTCAACGGCGTCGACGTCCACGCACATCACGGTGTGACCGACCTCGGCCGTCGCGGCGCCTTGTACAAGCCCTGCATAGCCAATGCCAAATACACTCACATTCATGGGAAAACCTCCGTTTTCGTGGGGCCGATCCAGGATCGGGCACGAGGTCAGTAGATGTTTTTCGAGAACAAGGTGAAGGGCGTCTTGAGCAGAATCTTGATGTCCAGCCACAGCGACCACTGGTTGATGTAGTTGAGGTCCTGGGCAACCCGCAGCTGCATCTTCTCCAGGGTTTCGGTTTCGCCCCGATGGCCAGTGATCTGCGCCAGCCCCGTGATGCCTGGCTTGAGGCGGTGACGGGCCATGTAGGCGCGGACTTTGCCGGTGTAATAGATGTTGTGCGTGACCGCATGCGGACGCGGGCCGACCAGGGCCATTTGCCCGAACAGCACGTTGAACAGTTGCGGCAGTTCATCGATGGAGCTGCGGCGCAGAAAGCGCCCCAACGGTGTGACGCGGTCATCGTCCCGGGTGGCCTGGCGGACCTCGCCCTCATCGTGAACGCGCATCGAACGGAACTTCCACACCTTGAACACCTGGCCGTCGCAGCCGTGGCGGTTCTGCTTGAACAACACCGGGCCCGGCGATGTCAGCTTGACCGCCAGCGCCACACTCAGCAGTAACGGGCTGAGCAGCATCAGGGCCACGGCGGACAGGCTGCGCTCGAACAGGTCTTTGCAAAACAGGCTGCCGGGGTGGGAGTTGATCAGGCTTTCGTTGAGGTAGATGGCGGGCATCCGCTCGATCTCCGAGATCGAGTGGTTGAGCAGCACCATGCTGCCGAAATCGGGAATCCAGACCACGTCGACGTTCATGTCCAGCAAGTCGATGTACAGCGCTTCGATGGTCGCGGCCTCCGCCATCGGCAACACGATGTAGACCCGGCGCACTTCCATGCGCGTGATGAGTTCCCGTATGTCTTCGACGTGACCCAGCAGCGGCAGAATGCTGGGGGCAGGGCCATGATGGTCTTTCGCGGCGATGAACCCCAACAGTAGCGCGCGATTGGGTCTGCTCAGTTTCTTGGCCAGCTCATGGGCGGTCGGACAGGTGCCAATGATCACCGAGCGACGTTCGTTGAAGATCATCCGCGAATACAGCCGGGCAAAGTAGTGCAAGGGCAGGAAACTGGCTGCCTGGACGAGGAACCCGGCGAAGGCCCAGACGATGATCACCTGTCGCGAAAACAGGGCGCTGGTCTGGGTGAGGAAGGCAATGCTGATCAGCACCGCCAGCAGGATCAGCCAGCCGGCCAACAACCGACTGAGCCCGACCAACAGGCCATGACGCTTGTGGTAGACCTGCATGAGGCTGTAGATCGGCACCGAACCGAGGACAGTCAGAATGATCAGGACGCGGTACTCGGGGGTCAGGGTGCCGACGCGCATCTGTACCAGCAGTATCAGCAACAGGTTGACCAGAGTGATCGCACTCAACCATTGGCACCAGAAGGTCACGCCACGGCGATGTGCCATTTGAGCGGTATATAGCGAAGTCATCGGCTCAATCTCCAGGCATGGGTAGTCATTCGAAGCCGTTTGTGAACGTCACGGCTTTGATACGCGCGCTGGTAGTGAGGTAATGCTGGTGGTGAGGTAATGCAGCTAAGGCCGCTGCACGTTGTTACCGGGGGGCGAAGTCATAGTCGTAGAGGGATTTTAAGTGGTTGTGGCCGTACTTGCGCGCCTTGCGCAGGTCGACCTGGTTGAGCACCACCCCAAACACCGGCGCATGGCTCTGCTGCAGCATCGCCAGGCTTTTTTGCACCTGCTCGACCGGTGTGCTGTCGGCTTTCACCACATAGATCACCGCATTGCAATGCTGGGCCAGCAACAGCGCATCACTGACCATCTCGGCGGGTGGTGAATCGATGATGATGTGCCGGTAGCGCAATTTGAGCACTTCGAGCATGCGCGCCACCCGCGGCGAACTGAGCAGGTCTTGCGCCGGTGGTTGGCGCAGCGAGTCGAGCGGATTGTTTGGCGAAGGCAGGCGAGGGGTGTTGAACATGTCCATCGAGGGCCGCGAGACACTCCCGGCCGGCAGCATGTCGAGATTGCCCACGGTGCAGATGCAGTCTTCAAGGAGTGCGGTGCCGGCGATCACATCGGCGAACCCCGGGCTGTCCGGCGGAAAGTCGAAGTTCAACGACAACGTCGGCTGGCGCAAATCGGCATCGATCAACAGCACCCGTTCCAGTGGTGCCAGCGAGGAGGCGAGGTTATTGGCGATGGTGCTTTTTCCCTCGCCCGGTGCGGTCGAGGTAATCAGCACCACCTGCGAAGGTTCTTCTGTGCTCTGCAGCATCAGCCAGGTCCGCAGATTGCGGATTGTCTCGGAGAATCGCGGGTTGTCGTTGTCTTCGAACAGACGCGCCAGTTGCCGGCGACTTTTCTTCATGACCAGCGGAACCACGCTGAGCAATGGCACATTGAGAATGCTTTCGATGCGGTCCTCAGTCCTGAAGGTATTGCTCAAAGTATCGAACAGGAAGGCCAGCGCGACGCCGATGATCGATGCGACCACCGCGACAATCGCCACAATCAAGGTTTTGTGCGGCTTGCTGGGTTCCAGCGGTGTGATCGCCGGATCGACGACGCGGGCCTTGGCAGAGTCCATGTCGGAGGTGGCGGCGGTTTCCTTCAGGCGGGTGACGAACGTTTCGTACAGCGCACGGGAGCTGTCGACTTCCCGTTGGTACTCGCGCAGCTGGAACTCTTTACGTGAAATGTTCTGGATCTGCGCCTTGTTGGTGTTGAAGGATTTCTGCAGGGCACCTTCGCTGGCCACCGCCAATTGATATTGGCGCTCGATGCCAGCCACCACTTGCTGTACTTGCAGGCGCAAGCTGGTTTGCGCTGTATGCAATTCCGATTGAGCGGAGATCAGCGCCGGGTGTTTCGAACCATAGCGTCCGGACAGCTGCTCGACCTTGGCTTGCGCCTTGGCCACCTCCGCCTGAAATTGCTGGATCAACGGGTTGCTCAACACCGCCGGTACACTGGACAGCCGGCTCATGTCGCCGTTGGTCAATGACTGGGCCTGACGGTACTGGCTTTCGGCTTCCGCCCGATTGCGCCGGGCGTCGATCATGCGATTGCCGGTCATTTGCAGTTCGTTGGCACTGATCGTTGCCACGCCGTCGACATCCACCAACCCTTGCTCTTCCCGATAGCCTTGCAGCTTGTCCTCGGCGGCGCGCAGGTTGTTGCGCAACTCCACCAGGCGGGTGTTCATCCAGCTGGTGGTGTTTTGCGAGGACTTCAGGCTGGTGTCGAGCTGGCTGTCGATGTAGCTCTGGGCCAGCGCGTTGGCTGCTGCCGCCGCGAGATCAGGGTCGGGTAACTCGACGGCAATTTCGATCAGTTGGCTCTTGCCGACAAACTTGACGGTAGTCTGCAGCATGAGGTTTTGCGTGACTTCATTGAACACGTCCGCTTCAGTGGGCGCGGGTTTCTCCGGGGGCAAAAAAGCCAGCCAGGGCAACCATTGGCCGGCATTGAGATCGTTTAACCATTGACGAGGTTTGAACCAGGTTTGCGTATGCTGGCGCGGATCGGTGATCGGGTTGGTGGTGAGCCCGAGTTTCCTCACCACCCGTTCTGCCAGGTCCCGAGATTGCAGGAGCGCCTGCTGGGTCTGCAGATAGTCTGCGGTGGACGACGCGCCAGAGTCGGAGACTTGCTGGAAGGTCAGCACTGGCGGCGTTTTTTCCTTGATCAACATCGTGGTGCTGCCCAGGTACTGTGGCGTGATGAAGGACAATGCCGCCACCGCAAGGGCGCAACAAAGCACCACAAACCAGGCGATGTTCCATTTGGCGAGCCAGAGGACCCTCCACAGTTTGAGCAGATCAAGGGTGTCCGACTCTTCGCTGTGCTGCGGGCGCAGATGCGCCTGGAGCGGACGTTCGACGTAGGTGCTAGGGCTATTGTCCATGATTAGAAAAAGCCTTGTGCAATGGAAATGGTGTCACCGGGGGAAATTACGGTGGTCTTGGAAATGTTGTCTTCAAGCGCCGGGCCGCCGTCGCCACGCAGGATGGTCACGCGTTTCATCGAAGCGCGTTCGGTCAGGCCGCCACCCAAGGCAATAGCTTTTTCCAGGGTCAGGCCCGGCACGAAGGCGTAGCTGCCAGGCTTTTTCACCTCGCCGTTGATGTAGAAGGGCCGGTATTCGATTTGGCTGATGCTGACTTTCGGGTCGATCAGGTAGCCTTGCTTGAGCCCGTCGACGATCTTTCTCTCGACCTGGTTCGGGGTCAGCCCCTTGGCGACGATTTCGCCCAGGAACGGGTAGGAAAACGTCCCGGCATCGTTGAGTCGGACTTTCTTGATGCTCAATCCCGGCTCCCCGAACACAGTGATGCGCAACACATCACCAGCGGCCAGTTTGTATTCGGTGGAGGGATCTGCTGCCTGGGTGGCGGGAGCGAGCAACAGCCATATCAACAAACCAAACAGGCGCCGGTTCATATGCATGTCCTCTTACAGGCTGAAGTTGAAACCGAGCTGAAACACATTGCGCAAGAAGCTTTCGTTGTCGGCATCGGAGTTGTTATCGCGTAATCGATAACTTAGATCGATGTCCAGCCAGCGACGCATCTGGTAGATCACCGCAAGGTTGTAGTCTTGAAGCTTGTCGGTACGGTTTTCACCTTCGTAGACGTAGTGCCCATAACCGGCCTGCGCGACGGTGGTGATCCGTTCGGTCCAGCCATGGCGCCAGCCGATCTGGGTGAAGGTCGCCTTGACGGCGTCTGAACCATCGTCACCTTCAGCCAGTGCCTGGCGGGCCAGGAAGGTGAAGGTCGAATAGGTGCGGGGTTTCCATTGAAGGTCAATTTGCCAGGTCGGATTACTCAGATCGCTGGAAGTGCTTTCATCGAAGTTCTTGCGCTCATACCCGACCCGAACCTTGCCGGAGGTGCGCGCGGTAAAGTCCCATTGGGCACCGGTCAGTACGGCATCGGATTTACTACTGCGCGGACTGTTGGACTGCAGGTAATCGAAGCGAGTGTGATCGTATTCAATCAAGCCGCGGGTATTGCTGCCGATCCGGTGGTACCAGGTCGTGGTGAGGCCGGTGGTGTTGCGTTCTTTGTCGTCATTTATGCCGTCGCTATTGTCGTAGCGCCGTTGCGCGTAATTGGCGCCGATGTCTATCTGGTTGTCGGCGGTTTTGGCACCGTAGGTGTAGACGCCCCCCACGCGCTTGTCGTTGAGTTTGTCGTTGATACCTTCGACCGCGGTTGAAGTCGTTCGCTCGAACTTATGGTATTCGGCGTCGAGTTTCAGGCGGTGGCGGTCGGTGAACTCCATGATGCTGTCGGCCCGCAGGCGCTGCCCGGTGCTCGATGCATCGGACTGCGAATGATAGATRTTGCGGGTCGGTTGCCAGGTAAGCCGGGTGGCGCTGTTGCGGTCTTCAGCCTTGAGCTCGAAGGAAGGTGCAATCCTGGTCACCATAGAGGACTGGACGTTATGCTCGACCTCTCGAATGTTGTCGTCGTAACTTTCCGACAAGCCGAAAGTGGGAATGAACTGGAATCCGTAAATATCAATGGATTGCGGGTCAATACTCCAGGCAATGCCGGGATACAGGGAGACCACGAGCAATGCAAAAGGGCGGTGCGGCTTGAGGGGCATATCGTTATTCCCTAGAAGTGAATAAGCCCGGCTGTTTTTGCTTGTGTCGTTACGAACGTTGTCGCTCCAGATCACTGAGCGGGACGCAGACTTGCTGCTGCCGGTTCAAGAACTGTAGCAGGAGCATGACCCGTTCAGCCCCCAGCATTGACATAAACACACCTTCGAGCGGCGCCAGCGGGCCGTGGACGATTTGCAGCATTTCCCCGGGCTCGATTGCCTTGCAGTCATGCAATTTATCCAGCGATTGAATACTGCGCAAACGCAAGTGCTCGATGACCTCGTCGGCCACTTCTGCGGGGACATGGTTGAATTCAACGATACGGCTCACGCCGCGGGTAGAGCGTATGGGCGCCCAGTGGTCACTGCAACTCAGCTGGACGAAGAGATACCCTGGAAACAGGGACTCCAGCACCCGGTGCCGCTTGCCGCGAATCAGGCGTTCGCTCACGTGTAGAGGGCGATACGTGATGTAGTCTTGTTGCTGCAGGTTGAGCTGGGCCCTTTCGTCCTGTCGGGGTTTGCATTGCAGTAGATACCAATGAGCGCTATTGGGGGTATTGGTCAGCATTCTGGAGAGCTCCGTACATAGCTTGTTTTTAAGCACGGCGGGCCTGATTAGTCGGGGGGAGACACCGTCGTGCTTGCTAGTAGGTAGTAGGCCAACGAGACCTTAAAAAAATGATCCCAGAAGCGTCATGTTTATTATTGGCAGTTGCAGGTGTTTCAGGAATGAGCTTATATGTGTTTCAGAAATGATCTTATATGTGTTTCAAGTGTGAAGCAGTTCGGCAGTGTATATGGATATTTGTATATGTAATGAAAGCGCTACAACTTTATCAGGGTTAAAGCTACCGCACGGTTCGCACTTGGCGCCCGATAAACAACGGTGTTTCACGTGTTGCCCAGGATATCAGATGCTGCTGCACTCTTGGAATATCCGCCTGAGTTATATAGTTATCGGCCACTCTAAGCGGTCTGTCAAACATAAGAAGTCAAAAGGCATGCCTTTTATCTACTTGTGTGATGTATTGCTCGTAATAGATTGTTTTTGTTGAAAAATAGTGTTCTATCGGAAAAATTAAACTTTCTGTGATGGCGATAGTCTCTCGGAGCTAGTGCACTATTGAGCTGAGGTGGTGCCGGTGTATTTGTTAATCATTCTATTCTGCACGTGCTATATGCCATTTTCGCGTACATTTGGCGCGCTTTTGGTGCACAACTTATGGTTGGAGTGCGTAAGAACCCCGTGATGCTTCATTTATTCAAGGGTGGTTTCTGTTTGATGGCAATTTGAAATGTGCCAAAATTTGGGTGTGTCGCTGTTTCTTTATACGTTGTAGTTACAAGAGTCTTAATGCTTTGGCAGTCGGACTTAATGTGCGAAGTAATCGTGGGGCAGACAGGTCGAGGGAAGAGTGTCGCACAGGGTGCGATGAGCGACCGGGGAAGGTCGCTCAGTTGCAGCGGTATTAAAAAAGGATATAGGCGGATGCGGTCGTCTGATTCAGGTTGATCTCGCCGACCTCCAGAACTTCGTATTCAGCACGCAGGCCGATGTTGCGAAAGACATCGACCTCCAGGCCGACACCGTAGGTCAGATCAACCCCGGTATCGTCGTCGGTGGCATTGCCGTCGGCGTCCCAGGCGTGAGCACCGACACTGCCGAATACCCGCATCCGATCGCCCAGCGGAAAGCCGAGATGGGCGGCAGCCTGAGCCGATTTGCCTTCGAAATCGACATTCTTGTCCTTGAATTGACCGAGATCGACGTAGGCCCCCTCGAAGGCCAGGTAACTATTGACGCGATACCCGGCATAAACCTTGTAGCTGTTGTCGTCGTCGTCCAGTCTGGATTCGTCGGTCTGAATGCTGCTTACGCCAGCTCCAAGATATAAACCTTTGTCATCAGCGAGCGCCTGAAAAGACAGCAACGATAGCAGTGAAGCGAAGCCAAGGTTTCGAAGTCGCATGTGTGGTGGAGTCCTTGTACAGGTTTGTCAGGTGTTAGGGTTCGGCGAGCATTTGAGGGGCCGTGAGGGGTTAATAGAAGTCATTGATTGATATTTTTGCGTCGTAAGGCGGGATGTTTGCCGGGCATTGAAAGTAGCGTCTTGCCAACGCTTGAACAGGCAGCGCTTTGCAGAACAACCAGCCTTGCGCCAATAGAACCCCCTCCGAAACCAGATGCGGCAGTTGCTCCTGAGTCTCGACACCTTCGGCCACGACCTTGAGTCTCAGCGACTTGGCCAACCGGGCAATGTGTCGCCACAAGGCATCCTCGGCAGCGATCTTGTCGTCTGCGATCAATGAGCGATCTATTTTCAGAATGTCGAAAGGCACCGAATCAAGAAGCGAGAGGTTGGAATAGCCGATACCGAAGTCGTCCACGGCAATGCGATGTCCACACGCACGAAGCCGTTGCAATTGCCGGGCGGCAGGCTTCTGATCGAGCAGGGTCCTTTCGGTGATTTCAAAGGCCATGGCGGACACAGGCATGTTGTAGGTTGCCAGCACGCTGGCCACATAGTCTGGGAAGCTCGGGTCCTGAATATCCCGGGCGCAAAGATTGACCGTAATGTAGAAGTCCTTGCACGCCCAAAGGCAGGAGCTGTAATCCTCCGCCACTTGTCGAATCACCGAGCGCGTCAGTTTGCGGATCAAGTCAGACTTCTCCGCCACTGGAATGAAAACATCCGCAGGCACGTGGGTGCCGTTGTCGCTCCAGTGAGAAAGTGCTTCGGCGCCCACCAGATAGCCCGTCGTCAAGTTAACGATAGGCTGGTAGTGAACACCCAGCGTGTTGGTTTTTATGGCATTGCGAAGTCGTACGGCGATAGAGGTGTAATACCGTTGGGCACACCTTGCGAGCAAGAGCAGCGCTGCGAACACGCACACAAGGCCAATGAATAATTTGAATTTGAGACTTGTCAGGTAACTCAACGGAAGAGAAATGACGGCGATCAGTTCATTTCGGTTGCCCGCAAAGGCAATCAGGACCTTGTCTGGCGAGGTAACCAGTTCGTCCAGGTGGAACGGCTTCTGCATCTTCAGCGGCTGAGGGCCCGTGGAAGCAATGGGCACAGCGCCGCCGGGGCCGATGAGGTCCAGTTGCAGGTCCTCTGGAAACTTCAAATTGTCGAGCAGGATCTTCTTGTTTGCCCAGACGTAGGTTGACTGTTCCGACACAATGATGAAGTCGGTGTCCGCAGAAGCTGCGTGGCCGGAACCTACCCAATAAGTGCGTCTTCCAATTGAGAACTTGCGCTTCTCATTGCCTGCCAGTACTGAAGGGAGTTCTTGTCCGTAGGAGGAGCAGATCTTGCCGTTGGGCAACTGGATTGCCGCTTGATCGACAAATCGCAGGTTCTTGACCAGGTCAGCCAGTTGTGAATATTGATCGACGGAGCATTCCTGACCCGAACGATCAAGATCGCCGAGGTTTTCCAGTGCTTTGTCGATCTGCGCATTGGGCTCCACTTGAGCAGCGCGCAGATCGGCGTAAACGTTATTCAACTTCCGTTCAATGAATTGCTCAGCCAGTCCCCCGGCACAAAACCATGCGGCCCAGCCCGCTGCAGCAATCAGACATACAGTGACTGCGTGCCTTCCAAGTAACGCTTTATATGCGGCAACCATCGAAAAACCTCGAGGTATCATTATTTCACTGTGCACTCTGTATTCACGGATTGAACGTCTTCAGTACCCGTCAATAACCCAGGCCAATAAGATGCCGCTGGCATAGGCGGTAATGCACAGAATGATTTTCTGCTTGAGTGGCAGTGTGTTTATTCGATGATGCATGCTTATTTCCTTGAATGGGCAAATAGGCAATGGTGGGTCCCTATGGTTAATCAAAGGAAATTATTAATCATCATTTGCAGGGCTTGGCTGAGTTGCGCCTGGCCGTTTCTGACGGAGTCTCTCCGTAAGCAATCTGATACGCCTTGGAAAACCGACCCAGATGGTGGAAATTCCAGTACATCGCGGTTTCTGTCACGGTGGGCCACGTTTTATTGATCAGATCGCGGCGGGCACTGGCGAGTCTCAGGTTTCTGATGTAAGCGATTGGCGACATCCCGAACGTTTCAATAAAGCCAAAATGCAGGGTGCGAGTGGTGGTATCAAGTTGCCTTACCAGCGATTTTATAGTGAGCGTTTTTTTTGTGTTTTCATGAATGTACTCTATAGCTTCTATCGCCACCTTTCTTCTTGTCGGGACTTTACGGCTGAAGCCACCAGCGGGTGTCAACGACTGCAATAGAGAAGCAAGCACCGCACTTTCAATCGCTGAACCCTGTGCTTCGCTGTGCTGTGAAGAATCAGAGTCGTTGATGTCGACACAGCAAGCGCTGATGGCTTGAACGGCAGATTGTATGAATTGATAGTTTTCAGCCTGGAAGCTGTGTTGTGTTCTGTTGGCAAGTATATCCATGACCGCGTGATGTTGGCGGCACCGGTCATAGTTTTCCAGTGTTGTGGTTATGCTGAAAAGTGTTTCATTCGGTTCGCAGGTGTAATGCACCGATTCATCGCTGTGCAGTACGATGATTTCGTCAGGCCGTAGTTTGTGATTGTTTACGACGGGGCGTCCAATCGGAGGCTGCGAGATGGCGAATGTCACGAATCCGGCAGGAACAGAACTGACCAGCGTCACGGATGAGTCGAACTCAAGGCGACTGCACTGCAGTTCCGGGCTGTGAAAGAGTTTATGTTGCCGAATGCGTGCCTCTTGCTCGGTTGGAATAAGGCTCATTTCCCATTTGCCTATTGTTCTGTTCAGTTGGCTCGGCAAGGCAGAGGACAAATGAAAGATCTCGTCGGGCGGTGCGATACTCATGAAATTGAAGGCTCATCTGTTAAATGATTAGGGTCAAGCCTGACGGGCAGTCGTGGAGAAGATACGCAATTCGGCGTCCTTGCTGTCGGTGAGTTCGACCCCATTGCCATTGGCTTTGAACGGGTTGTCAGAGTCCCCGGATCAGTTCCAGCTCCGCCGAAAATGCGTACTTGCTGTCCAACGGTGAATCATCCATGTGTTGAACGTTGCGCGGGTCAATTTTCGAACTGAAGATCTGCGATTGGGGTTTCATCGGGTCAATGGCTGCAGCTGTAAAGGCGTAAAAGTCGTCAATACGATAACCGTTTTTTACCTGATAGCTGTTTTTCACTGCACTTGGTACCTTCTTGTTGGTTTCGACACTCGTCAATTTGGCACTGTAGACGCTCTTGTCATCGGCCATGGCCTTGAGAGAAAGCAATAAGCCAAACGACACGGTGACGAAGTTTTTCAGTAGCATCGAGGCGATTTCCTTATAAACAGTTTATTCAGGCAGAGCAGAATGTCAGCTGCATCTCTGCCGCGACCTGGCCTGAAAATAATCTCACCTCGATGGTGTCTGCCAAAGTCAATAACTCATATTTATGAGGTCGTCAGAATGGTCAAAACACCGTTTGCACCGGGTTACACCCTACACGTCAGAGTAATATGAGCGAGCTGGCGTAACTCGTGCCTGTATCACCTTGTGGTGGGGTGGAGAGAGGAAAATCACTGTCCTGATCGTCCGAGTGATACTCATTCTCACTATGAATTTTCAGATGCGATAGTTTCTGGCGATCATCCGGGCTTGTTTCAATTTCATAATATTCAATGGTCGTGCTTTCGACGGAGTGCTCGTCGTGAGCCAACGAATAAAGTGGCATGGCAGACAAGAATACAACCGCCAGAAATCCGAAAGTCGTCGAATTATGGGTTCGCAGGAAATGCAGGGCTTTCACTTGATTCTCCTGTATAGGGCATTGTCCCGGACGAGAATCAAGCAGGCTCGACTCCAAGGATTATCGGCGAGGAATTTTTGGCAGGAGAGACGTTTGATTCAAATCAATAAGTGTTATTTTTGTTTGAGAAGTTCTTTGATGTGAAGCTGTCCCAAGCGGGTGTTGAGTCGATTCGGGAGGCCGATTAATGGTTCATGCAACGCAAGCGACCAAGTTCATGTACGTAAAAACACACGGCGTTTTTATCCGGCGTCGGAATCAATTCGTAGTTTAGAATGGCGCCTTCTTGCAAGACGTATTGACGTCTGAAAAACAGGTCAGGGGTCTTTTCAATGGCAAAAAGTTCATTGTCCTGGCTGAGTTTTATGTTGCTGACTTTGATTTCGACATGAGTTTTGCTTTCGTCGATTATATTCGCTGAAATGGTCGCATTGCGGATTTTTCCATTCAGGCTTTCCAGCGTGGTCCCCGTGAGTCGGCCATGCCCGATAGTGAGGTACTCTTCGATGTTCAGTTGATCAAGATCTTCCAGCCATTGTCGGGTTTTTGTTTGATAACTGGTGTTTTCCATGTAGTGCGAAGGAGAGTGCACAAGCGAAAAAATGCAGAGTGCATTGATCAAGGCTATGACCGGCCAGTGAACGGCTTGCGGAATTTCAAACTTCATAGGGTGACTTCCAAACATTGACGGATCATCAAGGCGAGGTCTCTTTCGCTGCTGTTCAATTGTAGATTTGCAGTGCTGAGATCCGGGCGAATGCACGAAACGGAATAATTGGCTTTATACAGGTTGATCCAGACTTGACCCTTCAGGTTTGGCGGTAATTGTTCAGTTTGTTTGGCCGACAAGTTCATCAGGGCTTGAGCCTCGGCAAGATCGCTGCCCACGGCGTGTATGACCAGTCCATTCTTGTCGACGCTGGAAATTTCAATTTTTGGCGCGTCGAAGTCGAATTTAAAAATAGTAAAGGCAACGACTGCCAGCGTAACCATATAAGCGATCAGCTGGGCCTTTGTAATGCGAGTGGATTTATTGGTTTTACCTGAGGGTGCAAGCAGCCCATCACTACCAGGTGGCGGTAGTTGTCCAGGGATGGGGGCGGGTGGCTGCGCTGTTTGCTCTGAGGGTGCTGGTACATCTGCTGCTGCATCGACTACACAGTGCCGGTTGAAGCAGTATCCGCGTCGAGGAACAGTCATCAGGATCTCGTGATCCCGACTGTCATTGAGAATATTGCGTAGTGAGAAAACCGTTTGGTTCAAACTGCCGGAGGCAACCACGCGGTCATTCCAGGTGTAGTCGATGATTTCATCGCGGCTTTTAGTGACACCTGGCTCCATGAGCAGCAGGTCCAACAGGCGCGACTCAGCTCTACCTAGCGTGGAGTTTTGTACATCTCCATGGGGTGTTGTAATGGAAAGCATGGCGCTGTCCGGGTCGAATACCGCCACGGCGCCATTTTTCAACTTGAAGGTGTAGCTCATAGAAATCTTCCGTTCAGGCGGTACTGGCCTGAGTATAGGGGCCGGATTTGGCTCGGTGCATTCTGGTCCGGGAGGTGAACGAAGATGAGGGCCAGGCGGAAGGTGCACTGTGTGTCACATTTACAATGCCGGACTGGCTCGTTTCAGAGGTGTGCAGTGCGGCAAGCAGCCCGGCCTGTCAGAGGTATCAGTTCAGTTAAACAAAGAAAAAGCATTGCTGGATGACCCATGGTTTTCGATTTGGACACCGTGAATAATGCTTGGAATGGATTATCTGCGCTATCCGAAAACTGCAAGCTCGGGCGGGTGGGTTTGCGTGGAGCCACGCCTGAATGAACTAACCTCGCTGTTGCGACAGGCATCTATTTCAGCCTGAACTATCAGGATACAAATCAATGATTGTGTTTTTGTGCGCCAGGTTTGTGAAAGATTATTTTTGATTCTTATTAGCTTTGAACCAGGGTTTTTACCGATTTAAATGGATCTCGAGGAGCGTTGACGCACATCGCGTACAGGGTTTGTTTGTCGCGGCGTAAACGATCCTCACCTCTCGTTCTACGCTTTGCCCCGAGTCCTTTCATGAAGGGCCCGGGGCTTTTTTTTGGTTCTTCACGGATTACCGGGAAAGACGCTCTTGATCTTCATGAAAAAGAACTCGCTATCCCGGTAACCGTACGCCATCCGCTTGATGACCTTTATTCGATTGTTTATTCCTTCCAACTGACCGGTGTGCATCGGCCAGCGAACCCGGCTCACGATGCCCCGCCAGTAACCCTTTAGTCGTTTGGCGAACTGGATCAGAGCTGGTGCTCAGCAACATCGTAACGAGCGCTAAGGTATGGGCCAGTATTTTCATCATTGAGTCTCACGTCAGGCGTCGGCACGGCTAACGGTTTGTCAGAGGGAAAACACGGCGGGGCATCACATTGAAACCCCATGCCGGTCTGCTTGCGATGGGGTTTACCTGAGCGTCAACGCTTGAGGAGGAGGGCCTGCATATCGTCGGTCATGCCTTTGAGTGCAACCTTGAAGTCATTGGCAACAATCGGCTGTTCGGCATTCTTGATGGTCTCGCCGAATACCTTGCGCACGATCTTCGCGACCGGCATACCGGTTTTGGCATCGATCAGGTTGGCTTCGATGTACATCTCGGCAGTCTGATCCCGATGCCCGGTGGCTGCTTGTGTCGCCCCGACAATGGCCCCGATTGGAACAGCCTCATACCAGTGCATGCCTTCGTTGTTGGCGCTGACGTGAGTGATCGCCGCTTGCAGGATCAGCGATCGCGAATCGGTCGGTACCAACTGCGCATAGGGGACGATCGTGTAGCGCTGGGCAAAGGCGGTCTTGACGCTGTTGCTGGCCATCAATTGCAGGTCTTGCAGCGTCTTCAGGCTGACGCGCGCGCTCGGCTGCGGCGCGGGATACAGCTCCATCTGCCTGAACACCACAGTGGAGTACGCGCGAGGATCGAACCCTGGCGATACCCAGCGCAATACTTTCTGCTCACTCGGCGTAGTTTGCTCCTCCAGGCCCTGGTAATTGCCCAGGAAGCCTGAGTATTGCTCTTGCTGCGCCACTTTCGAGACACAGCCGACCTGAAATACACAACTCAAAGCTATACCCGCAATCCATTTATTCGACATGCCCATGTATTTGGTTCTCAAGTGATGAAAGTTGTCATTCGGGTTCCGACCTGGCCCCGGGCATTGGTCCGGGTGCCTTGTATCCAGGCATTGGTACTTGCCAGTCGGTTACGCAAAGCAGGTGCTTGCACGCCGTCCAATGCGGGCCGAATGCTGCCTGTAGCAGCGGGATAATCCGAATCAATAACTCTCAAAAACTGTTAAACACGCGGCCAGGAAAAATTGCACATCGATCACAGTTGCCTACGCTAACCCTTTGCAACGCCGGTTTTGGCGTCTACAGGTGAGTGAGATGGATTTGAAAGAACGATGGATGTGTACCGCGTCGACACTCGTCGTTGCGTTGGGCTTCATCCCGCTGGCTCAGGCCGACGATTCGGCAGAGCTGGCGAAGAAAGCCCTCAACCCGGTCGCGGCGATGTACAGCCTGCCGGTGCAGTACAACTGGGACCAGAAGATGGGGCCGACCGGGGAGGGCATGCACAGCGTCACCAATATCCAGCCTGTGCTGCCGTTTGCCTTGAACGAAGACTGGAACCTCATCTCTCGCACCATTCTGCCGGTCATCGACCAGCACGGCCTGGCCCCCAATGGCGCGGCGGACAAATCCGGCACCGGCGATATCACCCAGAGTTTTTTCTTCTCGCCGACCAAGCCCACGGACAGTGGCTGGATACTCGGCGGCGGCCCGGCGTTGTTGATACCGACCGGCAGTGACGAATTGCTCAGCAGCGAGCAATGGGGCCTCGGCCCGACGGCGGTGGCGTTGAAACAGTCCAATGGCTGGACCCGAGGCATTCTGGCCAACCATATCTGGGGCCTGGACGGCAGCCCGCCAGACGACAAGGAAAAGGTCAACCAGACCTTCCTGCAACCCTTCCTCTCGTACACCACTCATACGTACACGACCTACGGGGTGAACACCGAGTCGACCTACAATTGGCAATCGCGCGAATGGTCGGTACCGGTCAACCTGACGGTCACCCAACTGTTGAGAATCGGCGGCCAACCGCTGACGGTGCAGGCCGGCCCGCGCTACTGGCTCGACAGTCCGGAGGACGGCCCGCAAGGCTGGGGCTTTCGCGCTGCCGTGACGTTCCTGTTTCCACGCTGATACTCCGTTTCGGACAGCTTGGAGGAGACACCGCATGGACCAATTCACCGGTGGTTGTTTGTGCGGCAAGGTGCGCCTTGTCGCGACGGGGCGCCCGTTCCGGGTTGGCGTTTGTCACTGTCTCGACTGCCGCAAGCATCACGGGGCGCTGTTTCATGCGTCCGCGATATTTCATCAGGATGCGGTGACGATCGAAGGCGAAACCCGTGACTACGCCGGGCGGCATTTCTGTCCGCACTGCGGTTCGTCCGTATTCTCGCGCAGCGCAGACGAAATCGAAGTGAACCTCGGATCCCTCGATGCCCCAGACCAACTGACCCCAACCTACGAGAGCTGGATCGTGCGTCGCGAGGCCTGGTTGCCGCCGTTTCCGCTCACACGACACTACGAACGCGATCGAGATACCACGGGGCGTTTTGAGGACTAGCGGCTATAACCTTTAGCGTCTCCATAATTGCCAGGACCCTGCGCCCCCATGGGCCATTTGATCGACGCTGTAACTGAGCATGGGGGCATATCCGGATTGGCGAGCTAACGCTCAAAAAAGCACGAACTCGATCGTCTGGCGATACCGTTTAGTTTTTCTTCTTGATTAGTTTATTCATGTAGTACTTTAGGCTAAAGCGATCTTTTGGCCTTGGTTTGTAGTGGGTTTTGTTTCTTTGTGCAGGATCGATCACCATGGTTCCTGCGGTGTAGTAATAAAGTGCTATAGACCTGCGGGTGATGTGCTCTGGAGTCGTCAAGGGCTCTGGGTGCCCATGATTACTGTCTTTGTCCGTATTGAAAATGACACAACGATTGTAAATCGGCAGGATTTTTTTAAGGCAGGTCTTCATGTCGACATCCCAAAGTTCCAGGTTGCCGCCGTATTCCTCTCGCCAGTCTTCAGTCAGATAAATTATGATATTCAGTCGGCGCTCGACATTAAGCTTTTTGTTGAGCCTGAAGTCCGAGTGCACCCCCAGGAAACCACCGCTTTTGGTTTCATGCAGGCCGCCACCGACAAAGTAGGGATCGGGTATCAAACCTTCGATGCCTGTGAGCTTTTCAAGAAATTGCAACATGGGGGCCGAGTTAAAGATGTTGAAAACAGCTTTCAAATGGGGCGCGCATTCGTTGGGACTGATTTGACGTTTTCGTTGACCTTTATAGCCTCGCTCGTAGAGCATTTCGTTGTTGGTTGGCTCGGTTGGGAAGTGCGAACAGATACTTGCAATCAGGTCTTCGTGCAAGAAGTTGTCGATGACGATGTGCGGAAATGGCGTAGCCTGAGTATAGCGACTGGTCAATGACTCACCAAAGGCGCTGGCGGCGTTTTGGTCGAAATCAAGCTCCGGGGACAGGGTGATAGGTAGTGCTTGAGTGATGGGGGCCATTACCGCTCCAATAACTTGATATAAAGACTGATAGGTGACGTCAAACAGCGTTGAGCTCACGGCTCGTTGCGTCTATTCGTAGCTTAATTTTTTTTGTCGTCCTTGTTCAGACGCTTAAGGATGTTGTTGTACATTTTGGTTCGTCTATGAGTCTTGTCATAGCCACCAGCCGCTGCGACAGTGCCGGCCTGAATGTGATCCAGATAACTGAAGATTTTACGCGGCGATAACATTTCAACGACATAGCCAAGCTCGGTCATGCGGTCTTGGAGAGTATAGCCTGGTACACGGTCATCCATCGAAAAATGCAAGTCGTGCTGTTTGATAAGTTTGCAGTTCCACAAGGTGCAGAAACTTTTCAAGTAGACTTCTTTGTACGGTTTTGGCTCTCTGGAGCGCAATCCCATCGAGATTTTCAGACGCCGGAAATGATGTTTGAATAGTCGCGAGCTAAAACGCCAAAAAGTTCTGGTGGCACCGCGGTTTAATTGCTCAACACAACCGACGGCCACGACGTTCGGGTTTTTTAAACATTTATTCAGCATCATCGGAAAAACATTTTTATCGAAAACAAACGTATCAGTGTGCATCAAGAATAAATAATCAGTTTCAATTCGCTCCAAAACCAGGTCAAGTGCCTTGCCATGCGCGATGTGGCCCGGTTCTGGTTCAGTAACAGAGCGCTCGATTAAATTGATCCAGTCAAGCGTTCGTAAATACTCAGTGCTTTCATCGGCGGAATAGTTGTCAACTACCCATATTGGGGCGCCGTTGCTTCCTACATGCTGGTGCAATAAGTCCAGGCATATCTTGGTGATTTCCGGTGTTTTGTAATTCACTATGACGATGCTGAAGGCTTTAGAACTTTCGGGCGGAGAATCAGGGTTGTTCATTGTTCAGGTGCTCAATGGTATTGTATTTAATTGTAGAAGTAGTTGAATCTGCATGCGGATTCCGCCTGGTTTTCTACGCAAAATTTTCGTGGCTATAGAGCACATTTTGTTAGATCGCTTTGTTATGCATAACCACCATAGCTTACTCAGATCTGATGGAGCGCAGTAGAGCGGACTTCATCGTATAAGGATCTGCTCTATAGGTAAATATCCGTGACTTGATTCGTTGAGTCAGGAGGCTGCTCAGGCGAGCGTCTTGGGTAGGTGTGAACTGAGCTCATTGATCACTCCAGTTCGTCATCCAGCACATGCCACCGCTACTTTTTCGTAGCGAGAAATGACTTGGAGCTACCCCATACCAGCGCTTGAGTGCCTGGGAAAAGCTCGACAGGTCACTCAAACCCAGTCGCTCGGCAATCTCGGTGAGGCTCAAGCGTTCGTCATTGAGTATCTCGATGGCGCTGCGGCTGCGGGCCTCGGCCAGCAAGGCTCGGAAGGTGGTGCCTTCATCGTGCAGGCGGATTGATCTCGTGGCGTCGCACTAGCGACGATAGTAGCGGTGATCGTCCTCGTAGCGGTGCCGCATGGCCCGATCCTGGTGGTATTCCCAATCACGATGGCGCTGGGCTTCTCGACGGGCTTGTTCTCTACGCCACTGTTCTCTACGCCAGTCGTCTCGGCGCCAATCGTCTCTACGATCATGCCAACGGCCGTCATGCCAGTATCGGTCGTCATGGGCAAGCAACGGCCCTGGCTGCTTGCCGGCCATACTGGCCAAGGTCGGCCAAGGGTTGCCGGCAGCCTGGACCGGAACCTGAACGGCTGCGACTTCAGTTGCGAAAACAGAGGTTGAGGCCTTCATCTGTGTTGCTGATGCCGAGCCCACTGCCGCGAACGCGAACAGGCCGAAGAGCACCATCCGTGGGTCATGGAATTTCATGAGCGAAGAAAACCTCTGATTGACATTTGGGCGTATGGCCATCTGGCTGCGGGAAGCCTGCGAGCTCGCGCTTACCGAGCGGATGTGCCTACCCACATAGACCGATAAATAAGGAAAAGTTCTAGGGAACCGCTGCTTAAATAGCCAACGGCCTCAGTGTTCGGCCCCTTTGAGGTTTGCTGTCTCGATGTCCGCTCCTGGCCGCCTTCGGCCCAGAGTGTGTAAAAACTCCAAAGCAAACCCTTGCTATGATTTCCCAGGATTTCATCGCAAGGGTTGCCCATGAAACGCTTCATTCAAGGTGAACACCGAGGTCAAAGGACCCTGCTCCCCGAGAGCCTGGACGATTACGTCAGCGAGACTAATCCGGTGCGTGTTGTCGATGTCTTCGTTGATGAACTTGACC
>NZ_JBFUID010000052.1:0-43506 GCF_056402055.1 Pseudomonas sp. P4_C4
ATGGTGGCCTGACTGGATAGATCCAGCGCAGACGCTACCCACTCAATCGGGATGTTTTGGGTGAAGGTGCTCAGGTCGCAAAAGTTGAAAAGGTCGCCGAGGTCGAGCAGGTCCTGTTGAACAGACATAAAAAATCCGATGCCAGAGGTCTGGCATCGGATTTTCGGGGAAGCCCGGCTGGGACTCAAATACTTAAGTGAACAGCATTACGCTCAGTGGCGGGCTTTCTGTACGGGGTCAAATCCTTTTGTTCGTTCAATCTGCACTCCATTCCGTGAGCGTTTCGTGAAAAGCATGTCGCAGATACGAAAAGCCCCGCGCGGGTGTGATCAGGCGCATATTGCACCCCCTGATGATTCTGTCTAGCCGATTGCAGGCTGCTGCCAAACGATCTAACGGTCGGTGCCGGATAAAGCATAGACTGAAAAGTAACCTTCTCCGCCAAGGTCAAGGGTAAGGTGATCTAGCGTGTAATCGTTACACGCTCCTGATTTTACGCGCTATAGCATGAGTCTCTTGGTTGGCTCCTGTTGAGGGTAGCCACCATGCTTTCCAGTCTAGAGCTTCGATACCTGGTCGAGAGAAGCTTTCTCCCGATGTATTGCGCATGCTCAGTTTCATCTGACAACTGTCTTACTGTTCGTATCTACAGTCCAGAGACAGGCCGGATAGATCTTTTCTCTACCGGCATCTCCTGTTCCGAGCTCAACAGCAATCGTGCAATAGAGAGTATGCTCGCCAACCTGCGCAATGATCTCAACGCACATACCGAGCAACTTTCGCTCGTGCGTAATCATTGAGCCCCAGAACCCCGAGCCAGCAACGCTTATGGTCAGGGGCGGTGCCGCGTCTTTTTACTTAGACAGCTCCTCGGCGCCGGCAACCATGGTCAAGTATGTTTCAGCAGCTGCAGCAAACCCTCCACATCAGCTAGCGCTGGAGCATGGGCTCCGGCATGGCGGCAAGATATGGATGCGCAAGCCGCTGAAAATTGCAGGCGTTCTCTCAAGTCCGCGATCCCCAGCAACTGCGCAGCCAGCCAACCAGCCATACAAGCGTCTCCTGCTCCAACCGTGTCTTCCACCTTCACGGCAATCGCCGGCTGATCGAGTTGGCTGTCCGGGGTGTGGAGAATCATCCCGTGTTCTCCTCGGGTAAAAAGGATCTGCGCCTGAGGATTAAGAGCGCGAAGCTCATCCATTGCCTGGTGTTCTGTCAGCCCTGGATAAATTTGCCGAAGGTCTTCATCGGAAAGCTTGATCATGTCAGCAAGGGTGGTCATCGTAGGGAAGGTCTGCTCCCGATAATGGCTATCCATTAAATTGCGCCAGTTCGGATCATAGCTAATCCGTTTACCGGCTTTTTTGGCCTGCTGAGCAATTTTAACCAGCTTGTCTGCGAGTGGCTGTCGGGCCAAACTGATGCAGCTGAAATGACACAGCTCTGCTTGGTTGATCCATCCTTCGGGCATCAGATCCGGATCAAAAAACAGATCGGCATCTCCAGCAAAAAAGTATCTTGGAGGACGGCTCGATGGAACGATGGCGACCAAAGGATCTCGGTCTACCCGTTGGATAAACCTCATATCCAATGCTGCCGCTTCCGACTGCGAAACTATCTCGTCACCCAGAGAATCCATACTCACCGCCCCAGCAAAAGCGCTGCTGACACCCAAGCGACTTAGCGCTCGTGCAACGTTCCAGGGAGCACCACCCGGGTAGCCCTTCCACTGTCCAGGAGTGCCTTGGACAAGATCGGTCAGGGCTTCGCCAAACACTACTGCGCGAGGCAATACCATCGTCATTTCCTCAATATTTTGTCGTAGGGAACTGCCGACAGGTGCGCTGAAGGCGTGTTGGCCGGACCCGTTCAAATATTAAAACCAGGTTTCCATCTGTATACCGTATTGCCATACACCTCCGGCTTTGAAGTCCGTCATGCCAAAGGAGTCTGTGGTACTGAACTTGTCCAGATCCGAAGACCAGTTCATGAAGCTTGCGAACACTCGCAATTCGGGACGTGTGAGAAGATCTCCAACGTCAGGTTTGAATGTCGGGGCGACAGTGAATTTCCAAAAGTTACCGTCGACCGCATTACGCTGTAGATAGTCCTTCGGGTCGAGGTTCATGGTTTGCCAGCTTATTTCGTAGGCCATCTCGAAGTTGCTGTTGATTTTATTGGCCAATCGCACGTTCAGGGTCAGCCAGCGGTAGTCGTCACCCTTGACGTATCTATCCTTGCTCTGTTCGGCCAGCAAGCTGGGGCCGATACGCCAGTCAGGCGCAAGGGGTGTCTCACCGTAAAGTGCCAGACGCAGAGCGCGGGCATCATCAATCAGTTCACCATCCGAGCCGACGTTCTTGACCTCGGCTCCCAGACCTTGCCCATAGAGCAGCGCCGTTTTGAAGAAGCCTTCTCTGCCGAAAAAGTTTTTCTGGTGATTGGCCAGCATGCTGTGCAAGCCGGAATCCGCAGGCGTCAAACCCGCCGCATTGGTGCGGGTAGCGAAATCGTTTTTCTTTGCGCCGATGGCATTGAACATCCACTGCCACTGACCATCCTCGAAGAACTGGTTGGAGGTCAGGATGTAGCTTTCCACATCGGCACTAAGATCGCCTTGACTGAAATCCCCGTAGTTACGCCCGATCAAAGAGTAGTTCGAACGCCAATTCTTGTTCATCTGCATATCGTAGATTCCACCCCCGGTGCCGGCCAGATAGACAACGTCCGAGTCCAGCCAGTGGATATCGAAATTATCTCTATCGAATCGCTTGCCTGCCCACAGGGTGGCGTTCTCGAACACTGAATTGCCCTTGAACGCAGCGACATGGTCAAGCGCTGTGAATACCTGGCGCACGTTCAGTTTGCTTTCGTCGGCCGTCCAGTCATTGGAACTTTCCACACCATCGGCGATGGAGACCGTGAATTTGGAACGGGTGCCGTTTTGCGCATAGATTTCTTTCGACAGGTCTATACGCATGTAGGTGTCGTCCTCGTTACCGAGTCGCCCGACTGCACCACCGACTGAACCGGCAGGAGTTTCATAAGGGCCGCCACGACCACCACCCAGCCGATCGTTGATCAGCAATCCGGAGCGGGCGTAGCCGTTGAAGCTGAACCCATCAGTGAGGTGTCCGGTACTGCCCTCTTTCTCCAGGCTTTGCTGACGGGCTTCGAGTTTTGCCACTCGGGTATCCAAAGCGGGCGCCGAAATTACTGCCGCAGTAGACGCGGCGGGCGGCAAGGGAGCAGTGGCGAGTTTGATCTGCTGCAATTCCCTGGCAAGTGCCTGGGTTTGCTGTTCGGCCGCGGCTGCACGCTTCTCCGCTGCGCTGGTACGGGCTTCAAACGCGGCCATGCGTTCTTCCAGAGTCGCGGCCTGAGAGGTTACCGCCGAGGTACCGAGCACGCCTGCGAGTAGCCAGCTTGATGCTTTCTGCATGTGGATTTCCTGTTTTGTTTTTATTGTCTAGTTTCCGCGACCGGCCATTTTTCTTGAGTTGCGAATTGTCGCAATCGACGAAAAAAAGGATGCCTCATCGCGAATACGCTGCTACATTTGGCGATGTTAACGTTAACTTTTCTAAAAACAAAAATAAAGAGGGCTTTATGAAACAGCTTAAATCTCTTCTTCCAGCAGCACTGCTCACCCTTTGTGCCGGGCTTCCATCCCTCTCGAACGCAGCTGATTTGACGATCTCCTGCGGCGCGGTGGGTGCGGAATTACAACTCTGCAAAGAGGCTGTCGAGGCGTGGTCGAAACAGACCGGCAACCACGTCGAGGTGGTCTCAACACCTAACTCGGCAACCGAGAGGTTGTCGTTCTACCAACAGATCCTCAGTGCGCAGTCCAGCGACATCGACATCATTCAAATCGACATGGTGTGGCCGGGGATGCTGGCCAAACATCTGATGGATCTGCGCGAGGTGCTTCCTGCCAATGCGACCCAGGGCTACTTCCAGGCACAGGTGGATAACGCCACGGTGAACGGACGGCTGGTGACGATGCCGTGGTTCACCGACTCGGGCCTGCTGTATTACCGCAAGGACTTGCTCGAGAAATACAACCAGCAGGTTCCCCAGACGTGGGAGGAAATGACCGCTACCGCCAGGAATATTCAACAGGCCGAGCGCACTGCCGGGAACCCCAATGCATGGGGTTACATCTTTCAAGGGCGCGCTTACGAAGGCCTGACGTGTAATGCGCTGGAGTGGATCAGCAGCCAACCGGAAGGTGGACTGGTCAATCCACGAGGCGACATCGTGGTCAACAGTCAGGCCTCAAGAACGGCTTTGACCCTGGCGAAAAGCTGGGTGGGAGACATCTCCCCGCGTGGGGTACTCAATTACACCGAGGAGGAAGGCCGTGGCGTATTCCAGTCGGGAAATGCGCTGTTCATGCGTAACTGGCCTTATGTCTGGGCCCTGGTTCAAAGCCAGGACAGTGCAGTAAAGGATAAGGTTGGGGTCGCCCCCCTGCCCCGCGGCGGCGAGACCGGCAGCCATGCATCCACCCTCGGTGGCTGGGGTCTGGCGGTATCGCGTTACAGCGCCCATCCAAAACTTGCCGCCGAGCTGGTGAGCTACCTGACCCGTGCCCAAGAGCAGAAACGTCGTGCCCTGATAGGCGCCTATAACCCGGTTATCGAGTCGCTGTATCAAGATCCCGAATTGCTCGCGGCAATGCCTTATTACGCTCAGCTGCACAGCATTCTCAACGATGGGGTCATGCGCCCCGCCTCAATCACTGCCGATCGCTATCCAAGGGTCTCCAATGCGTTCTTCGATCGAGTGCATGGCGTGCTGGCGGGCGAGTTGCCTGTCGATCAGGCGCTGGCCGAACTGGAAAGCGAACTCACGCGCATCAAACGCCGGAACTGGTAAGCCACAAGGAAGGAAATCACCATGTCTGTCTCTTCTACCCATGTCCCCTGTGAGGAGCTTCTGCTCACCAGGGAAACGCCCGTACAACGTCGCCGAGTACGCGCTGCCTGGCTGTTTTTGACACCGATGCTGTTGTGTCTGGCCCTGGTGGCAGCCTGGCCGCTGCTGCGCACATTCTGGTTCAGCCTGACCGACGCGAGCCTGTCGGATACGAGTGGCGGAGCCTTCGTCGGCTTGAGCAATTATCTGTTCCACAACGGTTCCAGCTGGTCGGGCATCCTGGTCGATCCTCAATGGTGGAACGCTGTGCGCAACACCTTGCATTTCACCGTGGTGTCGGTAGGACTGGAAGTCGTACTGGGACTGCTGGTGGCGTTGCTGCTGAACATCAAGTTCACCGGACGCTCTTTGGTGCGTGCGTTGATTCTGATTCCCTGGGCGATTCCGACGATTGTCTCGGCGAAGATCTGGTCATGGATGCTTAACGACCAGTTCGGCATCATCAATCACATGATGCTGAGCGTCGGCCTGATTGACGCGCCCCTGGCCTGGACGGCCGATGCGGACCTGTCGATGTGGGCGGTGATCATCGTCGATGTCTGGAAGACCGTCCCTTTTGTCACGCTGCTGATGCTGGCGGCCTTGCAGATGTTGCCGAGCGATTGCTATGAAGCCGCCAGGGTCGATGGCATTCATCCGCTGAAAGTGTTCTGGCGTGTCACCCTTCCCCTGCTGATGCCTGCATTGTTGGTGGCGGCGATCTTCCGCATCCTCGACTCGTTGCGGGTGTTCGACGTCATCTATGTGCTGACCTCGAACTCGTCGAGCACCATGAGCATGTCGGTCTATGCCCGCCAGCACCTGGTGGAGTTCCAGGACGTCGGTTACGGCAGCGCGGCGTCGACGCTGCTGTTTCTGGTGGTTGCGGTCATCGCCATGCTTTACCTCTACCTCGGACGCCGTCAACTGGAGGTCCGGTCATGAGCCCGCGTCTACTGAAAAAAGCGCTGTTGCGCCTCGGGTTCTGGTGTCTGATCGGGGTATTGCTGCTGTATGCGGTCTTCCCTTTCTACTACGCCATCGTGACTTCGCTGAAGCCGTCCAGCGCCTTGTTCGAGGTGAGCTACTGGATCGATAACCCCGACTTCTCCAATTACGCAGCGGTACTCCATCAAGCCTCATTCCTGCGGGCTATCGGTAACTCGCTGGTGGTTGCGCTGTGCGTGGTAACGCTGGCGCTGTTCCTCAGTGTGACCGCCGCCTATGCCTTGGGCCGGGTGAAGTTTCGTGGGCGTGGCACGGTGTTGATGATGGTTCTTGGTGTGTCGATGTTTCCTCAGGTCGCGGTGTTGTCGGGGCTGTTCGAGGTGATCCGCGCCCTGGGCCTGTACAACACGTCTTGGGCGTTGATCCTGAGCTACACGATTTTCACCCTGCCCTTCACCGTCTGGGTGCTGACCACCTTCATGGGGCAATTGCCTCATGAACTGGAAGAAGCGGCAATCATGGATGGCGCGTCCCCATGGGTCACGCTGACCCGCGTGCTGTTGCCGCTGCTCTGGCCCGCACTGGTCACTACGGGCTTATTGGCCTTCATCGCAGCGTGGAACGAGTTCCTGTTTGCCCTGACCTTCACCCTCACCGACACCCAACGCACGGTGCCGGTCGCCATCGCCTTGATTTCCGGCGGCAGCCCCCATGAGTTGCCTTGGGGATTGTTGATGGCCGCCTCGGTGCTGGTCACCGTCCCACTGGTGATTCTGGTGCTGATCTTCCAGCGCCGAATCGTTTCCGGCCTCACTGCCGGCGCGTTAAAGGGTTGATGCCCAACAAAGACAAGGAACAGCATCGTGATCAAATTGAAACTGGACAACGTGAACAAACAATTGGGCGGCGCACGGATTCTTCGCGACGTCAGCCTGGAAATCGCGGCGGGTGAATTCGTGGTGTTCGTTGGCCCTTCGGGCTGCGGAAAATCGACCCTGCTACGACTGATCGCCGGACTGGATTCGATCTGCGGCGGCGACCTGCTGATCGACGGGCGTCGGGTCAACGACCTGGAACCGCGCGAGCGTGGCGTCGGCATGGTGTTTCAGTCTTATGCGCTGTACCCGCACATGAGCGTCTACGACAACATCAGTTTTGGTCTCAAACTGGCCAAGACTGAAAAGACCAGCCTGCGCGAGCGCGTGCTGAAAACGGCGCAAATCCTGCAATTGGACAAACTGCTGCAACGCAAGCCAAAGGAACTGTCTGGAGGGCAGCGTCAGCGTGTGGCCATGGGCAGGGCCATGGCGCGGGAACCGGACATCTTGTTGTTCGATGAACCGCTCTCCAATCTGGATGCGTCCTTGCGGGTGCAGATGCGCAACGAAATCGCCCGGCTGCATGCCCGACTGGGCTCGACCATGATCTACGTCACCCACGATCAAGTGGAAGCGATGACCCTGGCCGATAAAATTGTTGTGCTCAATGGCGGTCGCGTAGAGCAGGTCGGCTCACCGCGCGAACTCTATGAGCGCCCGGCGAGCCGCTTTGTCGCCGGTTTTCTCGGTTCGCCCAGAATGAACTTTCTGGCGGCACGCCTGCATGTACCGGGTGAAACCAGCCTGGTCGATACTCCCGTCCTGGGTATGACTGCCCTGCCCTTCGACAGCTCGAACCTGGCGGTGGACGCCCCACTGAGCCTGGGGATTCGCCCGGAACACGTGTCGCTCAAGGCGGCGCAGGGAACTGCCGGCGTCGTCGTGACCGGGGTCGAATACCTGGGCAGTGAAACCTATGTGCACCTCGATACAGGTCAGGACGAGCCACTGATCTGTCGTTGTGAGGTCAACGCCGGATGGCAGGTGGGCGATCAGGTCGAGCTACAGCTGGAGCTCGGCAATCTGCACCTGTTCGACGCCGACGGCACGGCCTTGAAGCGCCACCCACACGCCATTGAAACCCTGCCGGATGGTGTCTCTCTAAGCCCGGCACGAGCACGCGCCCTATGACCTTGTCTTTGAATACCCTGAGCGATCCAATGCCTTCTTCCCTTGACCTTGCGCAGCGTGCGCTGAGTGACGGCCTGTCTCGCGTCATCCAGGATTATCGACCCGGCTATCATATTGCCCCCCAAGTGGGCTGGATGAACGACCCTAACGGGGTCGTGTACTTTCGTGGCGAGTATCACGTGTTCTATCAGCATTACCCCTTCGACGCGAAATGGGGCCCGATGTATTGGGGCCACGCCAAGAGTGCCGATCTGGTTCATTGGCAGCACCTGCCCATTGCGCTGGCACCCGGCGATGACTTCGACCGTGACGGATGTTTTTCCGGTAGCGCAGTGGTGTGTGGAGATACCTTGGCACTGATCTACACCGGCCACACCTGGCTGGGGGACGTGGGAGACGAACGCTCGATCCGTCAAGTCCAGTGCTTGGCCACCAGCAGCGACGGCATCCGGTTCGTCAAGCATGGCGCCGTCATCGAGACCGCGCCGCAAGACACTATCATGCACTTTCGTGACCCCAAGGTATGGAAGGAGGATGACTATTGGTACCTCATTGCCGGCGCACGTCTGGGCGATATGCCGCTGCTCCCGCTGTACCGTTCCACGGATCTGCACGCCTGGGAGTTCCTTAACTATGTGTCCGGCGGCAGGGAGGGTGATGGCTATATGTGGGAGTGCCCGGATCTGTTTCGACTGAACGGACGCGATGTGCTGCTGTACTCCCCCCAAGGCATGCCATCCCAAGGTTACGAACGGCTTAACAAGTACCAGACTGGTTACCGAGTGGGCCGACTCGACAACGAGTGGAACTTCACTGGCGGGCCTTTCGTCGAGTTGGATAACGGCCACGATTTCTATGCAGCGCAGACGCTATTGGCCGCCGATGGTCGGCGCCTTGTCTGGGCGTGGCTCGACATGTGGGAAAGCCCGATGCCGAGCCAGGCCCATCACTGGTGCGGCATGCTCGGATTGCCACGCGAACTTGAACTGTGCGCCGATCGCCTTTGCGTGTATCCGGCACGGGAGCTCACCGCTCTGCGCAAAGCGCCATTGCCTGGCACGCCGTGGTGGGATGAATCGGGAACCCGGTGGGTGCCGGAAGTGAATGGCGATATGCTCGAAATCCACGTGCACCTGGATTTACTCGGCTGCACCGATGGCCACCTGGGAATCGCGTTGCGCTGCAGCGACGATGGCCATGAACAAACCCTGCTCTACTACGATGCGGCGTTGCAGCGTCTGGTGCTTGACCGCAGCCGCTCTGGTGCGCAAGTCACAGGCCAGCGCAGCGTGTCGATAGACCCGACACAAGAGCGACTGGAACTGCGTGTGTTCCTCGATCGCTCGTCCATCGAGGTGTTCGACGAAAACGGGCGCTTCAGCCTCAGCAGTCGCCTCTATCCGCGGCCCGACAGTCTGGGCGTGAAGCTGTTTGCCAGCGGGAGTGGCGGGCGTGTCTCGATTCCCAAGGCATGGCCTCTCGATTCTGGATGGTTATGAGCGGCGGATGGCTATGAGCAGCGTCATTCGAGTCGCGAGAAGCCCGGGCCCTGTGTCATGATTCTGCGTCAACCTGACCGGGCTCGCCTCGCATGACTTCAGTGAAAGACGTTGCACAGCTGGCCGGCGTGTCCCTGATGACGGTTTCTCGAGCGCTCAATAATCCGGAAAAACTGAGCCCCGAAACCCTTCTACGGGTGCGTCGCGCCATTGATGAACTGCAATTCGTACCGAGCCTGTCGGCGCGCAAGATGCGCGGCGACAACCTCCAGTCGCGAACCATCGGTGTGTTCGCGCTGGACACCGCGACCACACCGTTCGCCGTCGAGTTGCTGCTGTCCATCGAACAGACCGCGCAGCAAGCCGGCTGGAATGTGTTCATCCTTAACCTGTTGAGCAACCCGCCCACCGACCAGAACATCGACCTGATGTTGTCGCACCGCCCCGACGGGTTGATCTTCAGTGCCATGGGGTTTCGCCAGGTGTGCATTCCCGAGCGATTGATGAGCAAACCCCTGGTACTCGCCAATTGCCTGGCCGATGACAGTCGCCTGGTGAGTTATGTGCCAGACGACGAAGCGGGGCAGTATCGAGCCGTACATCACGCGTTGAGCCAGGGCTATCGGCGTCCTCTGTGTATCAATCTGCCCAAACAGAGTCTGGCCTGGAACCTGCGACAAAAAGGTCTGCAACGTGCCTGTCAGGCATTCGGGCTGTTGCCTGACGCACTCCTGCAATACGACCTTTCCGATCATGACGCCTATGGTGAAACCGCAGCCATCCTCGACCGGCACATCATTGAGGGTCGTCCCCAATTCGACATTCTGATCTGTGGCAACGACCGCATTGCCTTTTGTGCCTATCAGCTGCTGTTGGGCCGTGGCCTGAAAATTCCCGACGATGTCGCCGTGCTCGGCTACGACAACATGATCGGTATTGCCGAGCTGTTCATCCCGCCGCTGACCACGGTGCAACTGCCGTACTACGAGATCGGTCGCAAGGCTGCCCGGCACCTGATCGAGACCCTCGACGTATCGGGAGCCCAGCCAGTTGATTGTCCATTGGTGGTTAGGGCATCGCTATAAGATTCAGTTAATTTGGTTGAAAGGTTTTTTTCCAGCACAAAAACAAACGCCCCGAACATGTCGGGGCGTTTGTTGGTGCCTTCGCCAGAGTGTGTTCACACAGCCTGTGAAGGGCCCTTTTGTACTCCAGCCGAAATCACTTGGTCAGCCAAGACTCGAGCGTTGCTGAGCCACGCGTGCAGCCGTGCCGGATTTAAAGGCGGCATATCTCTCTGAGCGAAATACTCGATCAAGTATGGCGTTAATTTCAGCGCCACATACTTACGCCCGAGAGGCCTTTTTGAGGCTGGACGGCAAGGGACTGCCCGTCACCGGTGAAGGGACATAGATAGTCTCCGCCTGCACAATTTCAGGCTTTTGTTCTTCGATCTCACCATTGAGCGCCTTGTGCATTTTCACCGTATCCAGCGCCCCTACCCATTTGGCGATGGCCATGGTGCCGACACCATTACCGATGGTGTTGGTAATGGCCCGCGCTTCCGACATGAACCGGTCGACACCCAGCAGCAACACCATGCCGGCCACCGGGATGGTGCCCAGGGAAGATAAGGT
Organism: Pseudomonas sp. P4_C4; assembly: GCF_056402055.1. Classification (NCBI taxonomy): domain Bacteria; kingdom Pseudomonadati; phylum Pseudomonadota; class Gammaproteobacteria; order Pseudomonadales; family Pseudomonadaceae; genus Pseudomonas; species Pseudomonas sp. P4_C4. Next base: position 11,017 of record NZ_JBFUID010000052.1, read on the forward strand.
GGCGGCCAAAATGATGAACCCCGAACCGGTGACACCTGCCGAACCTTTGGAGGTAAACATCAACACCGCCAGTACGATCAACTGATCGGTCAGGGTCAGCGGCGTGTTGGTCGCTTGGGCGATGAAAATCGCGGCGATGGTGTAGTAGATCGCCTGCCCGTCGGGGTTGAAGGTCAATCCGGACGGAATGATCATCCCGGCGACGGGCTTGGACACCCCGGCCTTTTCCATCTTCGAGATCATCTGCGGCAGTACTGACTCCGAAGAGCTGGTGCCCAGTACGGTGAACAGCTCTTCCTTGATGAATTTCAAAAACTTCCAAAGGCTGAAACCGCTGTAGCGGCAGATCGGCCCTAGCACAAAGATCACGAACACGGCGCAGGTCAGGTAAACGCAAGCCATCAGCTTGCCCAGAGAGAACAGCGAGCCGAAGCCGTACTTGCCGATGGTGAAGGCGATGGCACCGAATGCACCGATCGGCGCCAGGCGCATGACCATGTTGACGATACGAAACATGCCCTGCATCAGGCTATCCAGCGTATCGACGAACGCTTTGCCGCGTGGCCCCACATGAGCCAAGGCGATTCCCAACAGGATGGAAAACAGCAGGATTTGCAGCACATTGCCCTTGGCGAAGGCATCCACGATGGTGTCGGGAATGATGTTCATGACGAAGTCCATGAACGATGCATGTTTCACGGCCGAGGTGTAGGTGGCCAGGCTGGAAGTGTCGAGGGTAGCAACATCGATGTTCATGCCGGCGCCGGGTTTGAACACATCGACCACCACCAGGCCGACCACCAGCGCCAGCGTCGACACGACTTCGAAATAGAGCAAGGCGCGAAAGCCGACTCGACCTAGTTCCTTCATGTTTTCCATGCGGGCGATCCCCGTGACTACGGTCAGGAAGATCACCGGAGCGAGGAGCATCTTGATCAATTTGATGAAGGCATCGCCCAAGGGTTTGAGCGCAGCGCCGGTTTCGGGAACGACCACGCCGACGATGGCGCCGATGATCACGGCGATCAGCACTTGCACATAGAGTTTGCCGAATATTCTTTTCATGACAGGGCCCTGATTTTTTATTGTTGTCAGGAAATGCCAAGGAGTCAGATCCAGCGATCTGCCCCTTGGGGTTGTGCCGCAGTACTACTTTGAATCGCTGGAAAATATCAGCGGTTGATCAATGCGATGACCGCATCCGTGATCTGGCGGGTGGTGGCTGTACCACCCAAATCAGGGGTATGCACACCGCTTTCGGTCACCGCTTCGATGGCTGACATCAGCTGTTTCGCCGCAGCGTCTTCGCCCAGGTGTTCGAGCATCATCGCCGCCGTCCAGAACGTAGCAATCGGGTTGGCCACACCTTTGCCGGTGATGTCGAAAGCCGAGCCGTGGATCGGTTCGAACATCGAGGGGAATTTGCGCGACGGGTTCAGGTTGGCGGTCGGTGCGATGCCCAGGCTGCCGGATAACGCGGCTGCCAGATCGGACAGAATGTCAGCGTGCAGGTTGGTGGCGACGATCACATCCAGCGTGGAGGGTTTGAGCACCATGCGCGTAGTCATCGCGTCGACCAGTTCCTTGTCAATTTTGACGTCCGGGAAATCCTTGGCCACTTCGTAGAAAATTTCGTCCCACAACACCATGCCATGACGTTGGGCGTTGGACTTGGTGACCATGGTCAGGTGTTTGCGTGGGCGGCTTTGCGCCAGTTCGAAGGCAAAGCGGTGAATACGTTCCACCCCGGCACGGGTGAATACCGACACTTCAGTGGCAACCTCTTCCGGCAGTCCCCGGTGCACACGACCGCCGTTGCCGGAGTACTCACCTTCGGAGTTTTCCCGCACCACCACCCAGTCGATCTGGTCACCATTGAGCAGCGGGCTTTTCACCCCAGGCAGCACGCGAGCCGGACGCACGTTGGCATACTGATCGAAGCCCTGGCAGATCGGCAGGCGCAAGCCCCACAGGGAAATGTGATCCGGTACGTTGAGTGCTCCCACGGCACCAAAAAAAATCGCGTCGAAGGTTTTCAGTTCTTCCAGACCCCCTTCAGGAATGTAGTAACCGTTTTTCAGGTAGTTATCCGAGTTCCAGTCGAAATGTTTGAAGTCCAGGTCGAAGCCAGATTTTTTCGACAGGGCTTGCAGCACCTCGACGCCAGCGGCGATCACTTCAACACCGATGCCATCACCTGGTACCGCTGCAATTTTGTATGCGCTCATGGTCAACTCCACTCTCGTAACGTTCTTGTTTTGCCTGTCGAACGGGCTGTTCAATCAGGGTGTGAGCGGAGTATATGTAGTGAACAAATAGGTGTGAGTTACTCAAAATCACTACATAAATAACTTTGAGTTACGAATGAACCCAACCTTGGATTTGTCATTTTTTTACCTTCTGGCCAACAAAGGCAGCCTCGCCGCGACCGCGCGAGAGCTGGGCATCACGCCACCGGCGGTGAGCAAGCGTCTCACCGCGCTGGAGGCTCGATTGGGCATCCGCCTGGTGAATCGCACCACGCGCTCAATGAGTCTGACCTCAGAAGGTGAACTGCTTTTTTCCCATGCCGCCCGGATCCTGACGCAGATCGATGAGGTCGAGCAGTTGATCAACAGCAGTCGGGCTACACCTAAAGGTCTGATCCGGGTCAACGCGTCGCTGGGCTTTGGCCGTCGTTACATCGGCCCGGCCCTCGGCGCGTTCTTCGCGCAGTACCCGGAGGTGGAAATACAGCTGGAAATCAGCGATCACCCGCTGGATCTGGCGACCCACGGTTTCGATCTGGGAATCCGTTTCGGCACCCTGCCCGACGCGGCATTCCACGCGCGCAAGATCGCCTCTAACCGTCGCCTGTTATGCGCCTCACCGCTCTACCTGGAAAAACACGGCGTGCCGCAACGCCTCACGGATTTACAGCTACACAACTGCATCTTTCTGCGGCAAAACGAAACGCCTTACGGGGTGTGGAGTTTTACTCACGGTGGGCGTACACAAAACATCAAAGTCCGTGGTGCATTGGGCTGCAATGACGGTGAGGTGGCCCTGAATTGGGCGTTGGAAGGCCACGGAATTCTGCTGCGAGCAGAATGGGATATCGCCCGCTATGTGCGCAGTGGCCGCTTGCGATTAGTGCTGGAAGACCAGACACCAACCCGCGCCGATGTTTTCGCGGTTTACCCGCAACAGTTACACCTGTCGGCGCGAGTGCGCAGCCTGATCGACTTTCTGGTTGAGCGCTTCAAGCACATCGATCACCTGGATGAAGCGGAATCCATGCATGACTGAATCGCGTTTGACGGCATCCACTTCAGTTATATCTATTGAGGGGTAGCTGGCGCTGAGATTGAGCGATTGCTAAAACTGCGTGATCAGGCCGTCATTGCACGATTCGTGGCAACAATTTGCTCATGTGTAAACTGACTGCCGGGAGCCATGAACCTGGCGATCAGTGCGTCGCGGTTTTGTGGCGCCCGTGCCTTGTCTGCCGCGTACAGCGCCAATTTCAGCTCCGGCAATGTCAACTCGGTACAGTAAGCAGGTGTACCTGGTTGCTGACGCCACGAATCTTCAAGGTTGCCAGCGGCAAGCGCGATAAAGCCCGTATCCTCGACAAGATCCTGCGCGATTGCCTCAGCGGTGGTGTCCCCCCCAGCTACAGGTAGGGCTATACGCGTTGAAGACCCGGCTGGTTGGCCTTTATCGGCAAGGGTAGCTGCGAGGACGGCATTCCATGCCTTAACGACCGGGCGGCCAATCTGCTCGCTTACCCAAACGCTCTCGGGCTTGCCGTCGTCAACTTCCTTGATCGCCCCGTCACGTCCCGGGTAGTAATTGGACGTGTCAATGACGACGGTTTTCTCGGGAACGTTACTCAACGTCTGCTTGAGATCAGGGTAGTTTGCGAAGGGGATCGAGAGGATCACAACGTCTACCTCGGACACAGCATCTTCCTTGGTCACGGCGTGTACGCCGATTTCGCTAGCAAGGTTCTGAATGGTCTGAGGGCTCTTCGAGTTTGCCAGTTTGACTTCATGGCCACACGCAGCGAGCTTACGGGCAAGGGTAGCCCCAATGTTGCCGGCGCCGATAATTCCGATTTTCATTTCAATAACCTCTTCACCTACAAACAATATTCAAGTTACTGCTTGGCTGGGTGTGCGAATGAATCAAGCGTGTCGCGAAGCCCCGGAGATCTGAGGTGTGCACGCATGTCGCCTGACTCAGGAAAATACGACTCTTCAAGAATGAAAGGTAACGCTGTCGGTAACCGGCACACGATCCATATGCATGCGGTTGCCTGGAGCGCTCTCGTTCGGGTAGCCGAATGACATCCCAAACAGCATTTTCATTTCTTCAGAAATACCTAGCGCCTCTCGGATCGTAGCTGCATAGAAACCAAGCGAGGTTTGCGGAATGCCGCCTAACCCTCGGGCAGCAAGCGACAGCAGGAAAGTCTGGCCATACATGCCAATGTCGCCAGCAGTTCGAACATTGTCACCAAACACCGGCATGAATAAAAAAACGGCCTGGGGGGCGTTGAAAAAGGACAAATTCAAGGCTGCCGCTCGCCGCCGTCCCTCCTTGTCTTCGCGCATAACGTTCATAGCCTCATAGTAGGCTTTGCCCTGTGCATTCTTGCGATCCCCATAGGGGCCGTAAAAAGCCCCCATATCGAACGAAAAGTCTGGGGTGAATTCGCCTGCAGTATTTTTCGCGTGGAGAATTTGCGAAAGCTCTTTCAATTTCTGGCCACGGACAACATGAACATCCCACGGCTGGGTGTTGCAGTTGGAGGGAGCGCACTGGGCATCCTTCAACACCTCCTGGATGATCTGATCGGGTACAGGAGTGTCTAAAAACCCACGAAAAGACCGCCGTGTACGGGCCGTCTTCTGAAATTGCAGGGTGTCATCCAGCGCTGTATCAGCATCGAACCTAGCCATTGAAGTGGTCATGATTTCCTCTTTGAGCACGTGTAAAAACGTTCAGTCGGTTGCTGGATGGCCGAGCGCATCGAGTGTTTGACGAAGCTCATCGATACCCCGCTCATCGAGCTGGCAAGCTGACTTGATTTTGCTAGTGATTCCCCGAATGTCGGCTTCCAACATGCGGCTATCAGGCGTCAGGTCGATCATCACGCGGCGCTCGTCGGCGGGATCCCGTGTGCGAGTGACGAGCCCGGCAGCCTCAAGCCGTTTCAGCAATGGCGTTATGGTTCCAGCGTCCATCGCCAAGCGGGTTCCAAGGGCACCCACAGAAAGTGGCGAGCCGTTTAAAAGCTCCAGGATGACCAGGTACTGCGGGAAGGTTAGGCCCAACGGTTCCAGATAAGGTTTGTGCAATCGCACCACCCGATTTGCCGCCGCATAAAGTGAAAAAGACAGCTGGGTACCCACCCGTTTCCGATTCGAGCTCATTAGATAGTTCGCTATTGTATAGTGCACTATATATTCCAGCTAGAAATGCCTACTGTCAACCGATGCCGTCTGCCCTCGACGAATGGCCAATCTGGCCAAGTAGACTATGCCTTACAGCCCCTGTGATTTGAGGCGGGCGCCGGGTCATGCGGCAGCGAGTCGGTCATCACATTTTTTAGTAATTTATCCGGTTGCCACCTATGCGCAAGCAACTGATCAATCCCACTCGCCCGCTGCGTCGCCGCCCGCTTTCCGCTCCGTAGCGATCCATCGAAGAGTCACCTCTTCCTTCCAGGCGACGAGGTGTCGCGACAGCGCCGGCCAGCGTTTCAGGCTCTAATAGAGTGCTCTGCTGGTAGCCAAACCCTCGGGCACGAGATTGCGCAGCGCAATCATCCAGGGGCTCGAGGCAGGCAGAAGCAATCTGCCTGCCTGGACGGCATAAGGTGATACCCACACGGTAAACGTCATTCTGCCGGTGGTTTGTATCCTGCAAGCATTTTCAGCACCTCATCATGTGAACCGCTCGCTTCAGCAAACCGTAGTGGTTTGGCGCGCTCGACGACAAGTTCGCGTGGGGTCGGAGAGGTCTCGAGCAGTTCGAAGATCTCATCCAAAAACGCCTCCAAGGGCATGGCGTGTTCGTCGTTTTCCTGCCCAAGCAACGTGGTTCGTACCCCCGGCGGCGCAAGTTCGATAACCTCAACTGACGAGGCTTCTAGCTGAACTCGAAGACTTTGAGTGAACGAATGAACTGCGGCTTTGGTTGCGCTGTAGGTCGGTGTTGCAGGCAGCGGAACGAATGCCAACGCTGAACTGACGTTCATGATCGTGGCGCTGGGCTGCTTGATCAGCTGGGGAGTAAATGCATACACCATGCGAATCGTGCCAAGCAAGTTCGTTGTCACGATATCTTCGGCAGTGCTCAGGTTTTCCGGATCAGTCAGATCCTCCCAATGCATGATGCCTGCGTTGTTTATGAGAACGTTCAGATTCGGGTGGCTGATCGCCAGCGCTTCGCTGTTGCGCTGGATGGATTGTGGATCGCAGACGTCCAGCAACACTGATTCAAGACCTGGATGTTCCGACACGATCTTGTCGAGCAGAGACTTGCGACGTCCCGCGATGATTACTTTGTTGCCCGCCTTGTGAAGCCTGAGTGCCAGACCAAGGCCGATGCCTGAGGTGCCGCCAGTAACCAGAATCGTGTTGCCAGTGCCGTTCATAGTAAACTCCAGAAACGATGCGTAAGCGGACAATTGTCCACTTTAAAAACGTACCGGACAACTGTCCGCTTAGCAATAGAATGAAGGGAAAACTTTGCTCATGACTGACGAGTTGGTGATGCGTTCTGACGCCAGGAAAAACCGGGAACGGATACTGGAGGTCGCGGTGGTAGAGCTGACTAGCGATCCTGCGGTTCCGCTGAGTACGATTGCGAAGAAGGCTGGGGTAGGACAGGGAACGTTTTATCGCCACTTCCCTACCAGAGAGAACCTGGTATTCGAGGTCTATCAATTCGAAATGCAGCAAGTGGCCTCGTTGGCGGAATATCTGCTCGCGACAAAACCACCTAAGGAGGCCCTTCGAGAATGGATGGACTGCCTCGCTGAATATGCAATGACAAAGGCAGGACTCGCGACTGCGATACAGCAAGCTGCGTCTATTTACGAGTTCCCGGGGAAGTCGGGATACGCTCCAGTCCAGGCAGCTGCCGAGTCGCTTTTGAGGGCTAATGAAAAGGCCGGAACGATTCGTAGCGGGATTACTAACGACGACTTTTTTCTAGCCATCGCTGGAATATGGCAAATGGATTCCCAGAGTGAATGGCGCTCACGTCTCGCCAGATTGATGAACCTGGTGATGGATGGTCTATGCGCTGGCAGCCCCGAAAGCCTGAAGAAGAACGTGCAGCATTAAAATCAGGTACCGCGTTAAACGGCTACAGGAACGCTTGCTTCGTGGCCATGGCCGGCAGAGAAGCCAATAGCGGACGTTGCTGCCCCATGAAATCACTTTCATTCTCGGGATGTTCACTTGCACGGCCGGCGCCCCAAAGATATGGTCAACGCCATGACTAAGCCATGCATCAAATCGACCACAACTTTCACGACCGCTCGAGGCGGGTCGTGAGAGGTTGTGCGAGTTGAAACAACGCATAACCCCCAAAGACCCGCCAGCAATGACCGGGTCTTTTTTTTGCCCCGGCGTTTCTGGCTCAAACGTAAGGAAACGCACAATGTACGCACTCTTGATCCTCGACATGCAGGTAGGACTCGTTCACGGCCCGGATAAACCTTGGGGCAGTGAATCTCTGGTCGACACGTTAAATCGCCTGATGAGCAAGGCCCGGGAAATGGGCGCGCCCATATTTCTCGCCCGCCATTTGGGCCCAGCCGGGTCGCCGATAGAACGTGGTAGCCCGCTGACCGAGTTTGTCCAGGAATTGGATTTGAGAGGTGACGAAGTGATATTTGAAAAATATCGACCCAACGCGTTTACCCAGACAGATCTGGCTGCTCAACTACGCCTGCGTAACTGCGATGGCATCGTCGTTACAGGAATGAAAACTCAATACTGTGTAGATAGTACTTGCCGGGCTGCCCGCGATTGTGGATTCGATGCTGTGCTGATCGCCGATGGACATACTTGCTCTGACACCCCTTCACTCGAAGCAAAGGCCATCATTGCCCACCACAATGCGACGTTGGCAGGGCCATTCTGCCGAGTCGTCCAAGCCGAGGACTGGAGTTTCCAAGCCCTCGCCTGATCGACTCTGTCCAGGGTCGATTGCAGCCCTTCACTACAGGCAGCAATCGGCCATGTGAAGTCATTAGTAGTTGCCACGTAACCAGCATAAAAAGGGACAGAGCACGATTTCAGGTAAATGCCGAGCCATCGTGATCTGTTCCCTGTTTCCGCGCGGCCGTTTTCCATGTCTGGCACAACTACCCTGACATCGGTGGGCCTATACTTTAACGATCGGCACACTCGATGTGGCATGCAGTCGTGTTTGATGTATGGGAGACGCGTCGAGCGATCGTTCACGCAGGCCACGGCCTGCCTTCGTCGTAGGGAGGAAAACATTCATGGCGCGTAAATACATCGACTGCCGCGAGTTTCCGAGCGATTCCCACTGCTCAATCGCACTGTCCGCAGACTCTGAAAACGAACTGCTCGAGGCCGCCGCGCAGCATGCGGTCAGTGTTCACAAGCACACCGACTCACCAGAACTGCGTGCTCAACTGAAGACGATGTTTCACGACGGAACCCCGCCTGTTGAAGCACCGCGTCCTGCTTGGCACCCAGGGGTTTCAGAGGAGTGAATGTCATCGATAAGCACCTATCAGGCTCATTTCGATGAGTTGCGCAGGCCTGAGGGTAGTTTTTTATGCCTGGCACAATCTGAATGACAAAGGAGATCCCCAAGGAGCTGCCGATGGCTGCTCCTTGGGGGGCTTTGGAGAGCTTGTTTAATGTGACTGCGTGTTCATTCAAGCTAAGCTCAAGCTGATTCGACAGACTGCTATCGGCCGATTCTGTTGAAAAAGTCGGCCCGCCCAAATGGCCTGAATATTGAGTGGTGAAAACACCTTTTTACACGCTGCTACGTGAAATCCGAGCCCGGAAGCCTCTGCCCAAAAGTAAAGATTTCAATCTCAGGCGCGTATTTTTCTGCCGTGGAAACCATGGCCGACTTTTTCAACAGAATCGGCCAATAGCTGCCTGTCGCGTCCAGCTTCAAACCATTTTGAACGTCAACCAAGCCCCCCAGAACAAGCTGCTGAAGAAACGTGTGGCGTCCCCGAATCCCGCGTCGTYTAACAGTTTTTGAACCGCCGCCTCAGAATGTGGCGGATCAGCGCCCTGGAGGATTTTCCCCAGTTTGGCCTTCACTTCATCCGGGCTGGCACCTTGCTGCCGCCATCGCTGGCCCCAAGCAGCCAGCAATAGCGGTTGGCTGGCATAAGCGTACTGATTTCCTGCGACAATCAGCGGCGCACCCGGCTTCAGATGAGCCCGAATGGAATGCAGAAGTTGGCGCTTGGCATCATCACCCTCGAGATGATGCAGGACGCCGATCAAAGTGGCTGCGTCGTAGGACTGGTCTGCTACCAGATCTTCAATATGTCCAAGATGCATGTCCGTTCTTTCAAGCAAGTCGTTCGTCTTTAACTGGTGCTTCGCAGCCGCCAGCATTGGCTCGGATGGATCAACGGCAGTGAAGCGCCAACTGGGCTCCAAGGTTGCCATTGCAATGATTTCCTGCGCCGTCCCACCAGCGCCAACTACCAGTATCTTCGCCGAGCCTGTAGTGCTGAGGCTTGCCGCCAGCATGCATGCAGCAAGATCGTGACAGGCGTCATACCCTGCTAATGCAATACGGCTCTGTCGTCCGTACTCATTGGCCCGTGTGGTATCAAATTTTTCAGCTGGGTTGAGAGGTAATGATTTCAAGGCGGTTCTCCATGTCCTTGAATCAAGTTAGGTCATAAATAGCGATAATAAAAATTCATTATCTTTATGTATTGCATTCCTGAAAGGAATACAACCTCCCCCTCCCCCGCACGGAGCTTGAATAGTCAACCGTCTATAATGGGTCGGTTTTTACCGGTCGTGGAAGGCAGAAACCGGCCAAAAGCGGACACTATTGGCTCTGTTAAAGTACCTCTCTGAACACAACTAACGGACGGCTTCATGGAACGATTCCATCCTAGTGGCATTGATGCAGAGGGTTATATCCTCACCGTGCCCAATGTCGAGGTGCAGTCACAGTTTCAGGATTTGCTGGCGGATGTTTGCATGACGCTCACTCGGTCGGAACCTCTGCTGGACGGGATTTATCTTTATGGCAGCGTCGCTAGAGGCGACGCCGTGCCGGGGGTTTCCGACCTGGACCTGACCCTTGTCCTGCACAGCCCTCCTGCGTCGCAGGATCTGGAAATGTTGGAGTCGAAACGGCGCACGCTGGAAAGTCAGCATTCCGAAGTCATCAAGATCGATTTCGACATCGGTAGTCGTTCTGAAGTATTGGCGGCTGACAAACGATTGAGCTGGGGGTATTGGCTCAAGCATCACTGTCGTTGCTTGTGGGGGAATGATCTGACTAAGCGCTTCGACCGGTTCAAGCCGTCGCGTGATATCGCCATTGCCGTGAATGGTGACTTCGAATCTGTACTGACCCGGTATGCCGATCTTATCGATCAGGCGGCGACATCGACGCAATCGCTACGCTTGCAACGCGAAGCCTCGCGCAAGCTCATCTGCTCAACTCAAGTACTTCGCTCTGAACAGGACCTGATGTGGCCGCAAACACTGGAAGAGCATGTCGAGCTGTTTGTTCAGCATTACCCGTGTATGAGAATGCAGATCTCTTTTTTCTTGTCCCAGGCAAGGAACCCGTACGCTAAGCCAAAAGAGTTTACGACTCAGCTGCATAATTTTTTGACCTGGATGGCTTCAGAAACCGGTTAGGTCCGCTTTGGGTCGACTCCGACCTGTGACGGCCGGCGACAGTCGACCCAATAGGGTTGTCCACAACACCCCATCAATTGGGCCGCTGAGCGGCCGCCCTTAATGATGTGGGTGTACAGTCAAAGACACCAGTTTGAGCACAACGGGGCGAACGACGAGTATGCACAGGAATGCCACTGGCATAGCCAATTTATAGGCGTGCAGCGCATTACTTAGGTAATCAATCTCAATACCGGAGTTTGCCGCAGTGATCACGAGTGACATCAAGAACGCCATAATTGTGGCCATATACAGCGCGAAAACATAAGGAGTAGCGCGAGCCGAGAGCTTACGCTGGTTGAAAAATAGGGCTTTAGAGGATGCTTTGGGATTCATATCAGACCTTTTTGATCTTCGATTGATAGGTGATGAACATCATAGCAAGATCAAAAATTAGCAACTAGACGGGTAGCTGTGGTTGCTTTATAAAGAAAATCTTATGAATAACTCTTCTCGCTGGGCCCAAGATGAACCTGTTAGGGGCGATTGCTAGCTTTATCAAGGTGGTTGAAGCGGGCTCCATCGTGGGCGCGGCCAAAACCCTGGGCATCAGTGCGGCAGCCGTTAGCCAGACCATAAATCGCTTGGAAACCCACCYAGGCACACGTCTTCTCCAGCGCACCACACGTAGCATGGCGTTAACTGAAAGCGGCGTGGTGTACTACGAAAAAGTGAAACGCATAGCGCATGATCTCGAATCGGCGCAAAGCGCGATCATCAGTACGCAGACTCAACTCCAAGGGCGACTGTGCATCGCTTCTACCTCCGCTTTCGGGCGGCATGTGTTGGCATCACTAATCGCCGGCTTCGCTGCACGTTACCCACACCTGATACTTGAACTTTCAACCACAGATCGCAAAATTAATCATATTCAAGAAGGCATTGATCTGAGCCTGCGGATCAAACCACAACTAGAAGAGGGGATCGTCGCTCGCAAGATCGTTTCAGTCCCTTTTATCATCTGCGCGTCGCCCACCTATTTGGAACGAGTGGGCTGGCCACGCTCCCCTGAAGAACTCCAACACCACGCCTGTCTAGCGTTTCGCTACCCGCTAGACGGACGCTTTCTACGTTGGGGTTTTATCCGGGATGGGCAACGTTACGACGCTAATCTCAATGCGACCACAATCAGCGACGATATTGATGCTCTAGCCCAAATGGCCATCCACGGCGCGGGAATTACCCGCTTGGCAGAGTTCGTGGCGGCGCCCTATATCGAAAGGGGCCAACTCGTTCCTCTGTTTGAACATCGCCACGCTTCAACTTATGCCTACGCTGAACCGCTCGATATTTATGTATGCGTCCAGGAGCGCGCCGCCATCACACCCAAGGTCAAAGCTTTTATGAATTATTTGACTGAATATCTGGAAATGCGCTGGCCGATGGAAAATACCTTTACTGCGTCCTGATAGGGTGCTTTGCAGMCTTCATAATTTCAATGGCCGAGCTTCGCATGGGGATACAGTTACGAACCGCTGCTTGCAGGTGACTACGGCCGGTTGCAGTCTGATTCTACGGGCAGCTATGGGCAGTTCTCTGCCGGTCGTCACTACAGCGTGTGCTGGTCAAGTCGAATGCAAACAGTTGGTCAAGTCCATGCAATTACTCAATTTGAAAAGCCTTGAACTCGCCAGCGGCTCTTTCACATAAACATCTAAACCAGCTGCTCGTATCGTCTTTTCTTCAAGCGCTTGAATGAGTGCGTCCTGATCAACCACAGGGCCACTAGAAACGTTGATCAAAATACTCTCCGCGCCCATCAACGCTAGCTCTCTGCGTCCGATGAGGTTTCTCGTTTCGTCCGTCAAGGGCACGACCGGGCAAACAAAATCAGACTCGCTTAAAAGCGTTTCTTACGAGACGAACCTCGCACCGAGCTCTTGTTCCAGCTTTGGTTTACGACTGTTGCCGCTGTACAAGATGTTCATGCCGAAACCAAACCAACCTCTGCGGGCGATGGCCTCTCCGATTTTGCCCAGGCCGATAATGCCCAAGGTCTTTCCATGCACGTCACTCCCAAAATGGGATGCGTCGATGGTATTCGTCCAGTTCCCCTCTTTCGTCCACGCATCAAGCTCAGGAATGCGTCTCGCTGTGGCGAGGATCAGGGCGAAAGCCAGATCAGCCGTGGTTTCGTTCAAGACATCCGGCGTGTTGGTCAACATGATCCCTCGGCCATTGAGAAAGCTGAGGTCATAGTTGTCGTAGCCAACCGATATGCTCGAGATGATCTCAAGGTTTTCAGCCGAAGCCAGCTCAGCTTCACCCAGACGACGATTGCCGCCGATCAGTGCGTGGGCGCTGGAAATGGCAGCTTCGAACTAGGCATCCATGTCACCAAGCTCGGGACTCATGATGATGACGTTGTATTTATCTTTATAAGGTTCAAGCAGGCTGGGTGAGACGCGGCTGAAGGCCAGGATGGTCTTTTTCATGATGCTTTATTTCGCCTGTTTCAAGCTCAATTCGAATCGTGTTCTGACTTCAAGTAGGTCTTCGCCCACTCACGGTAATTATCCGAGAGCGTGTATTTTGAAAGCAGCTCAGGGAGGGAAAGCTCGCGCCCCTCCATACCGCTTTGTTCGCGTAGCGCCTCGTAGGACGCTTTGATTGCGGACAAATAGGGGGCATGCCCATTGACCACAACTCGCACATTGGCTGCGCTCAGCTTCTGAACATCGCTCAGTGCAGGGTTTCCATAATTAATCAGCATGATTGGCACGCAAAGATGCGAGGTGAGCGCCTCCAAGTGTTGGAAATCCTTTACTCCGACAAGGCAAATCGCATCGGCCCCAGCCTTTTGATAGGCCGTAGTGCGTGCGATGGAATCTTCCAAAGTGGAAACGGCTACATTCGTACGGGCGATGATGCTGAGGGCATCATCTGACCGGGCAAATCGCGCAGCGTAAATCTTGCTTGCGGCCTCTTCCATTTCGATAAGCACGTGCGCTTGCTCGTCGTATTTGGCCGGCAGGTGAGTATCTTCTAGCGTAAGAGCGGCAACACCGGCCTTCTGCAACTCGGTGACCGTTCGCATTACATTGAGCGCGTTGCCGAACCCATGATCAGCGTCTCCAATGATTGGGATTTGGCTGGCCCGTCCGACCCTGGAAACTTGCTCCGCATATTCATCAAGAGTGAGCAACGAGATATCCGGGGCACCGAGCACTTGAAGCGAGGCGACGGATCCACCCTGGATGGCGACCTCAAAGCCAAGGTCAGAGGCCATTCGAACCGAGATCGGATCGAACACTGATGCGGCAAATTTACAGACTGTTCCATGAAGTAAATCACCGAACGCCTTGCGTAGTTCGTGATGGGATCGCTCAATCATTTTTTCGGCTCCATCGCAATTCAACTGAGAACTTCGCTTGAATGGTTCTATGTGAACGAGGCATCGAATAGCTACCGGTCATTGCGCCCTATCCGAAGAGGAATGACCGGGTAAGCGATGTTGATTACTTTTGCGTTGCTAACGCTCTACGCTCCGCCTTTGCGTTTTTCATCGCGGCAATTTCACGCTCACAGGTTTCTACATCGAACGAGTTGTCCCACTTGGCAATGGCGATGGTGCCGATACCGTTGCCAATCAGGTTGGTAACAGCTCGCGCTTCATTGAGGAACCGGTCGATGCCCAAAAGCAGTACAAGGCCTACCAACGGAATGGAGTGGATGGTTGTAAGCGTTGCCGCGAGTGTTATGAACCCGGCACCCGCCACGCCAGCCGAGCCTTTCGAGGTCAGCAGGAAAACACCCAACAGAATCATCTGATCCATAAACGTCAGCGGCGTATTGGTTGCCTGTGCGATAAAAATCGCCGCCATGGTGAGGTAAATGCAGGTGCCATCCGCATTGAAGGTGTATCCAGTTGGCAGCACCATGCCCACCACCGACTTCTTGCAGCCCAGCTTTTCAAGTTTCACCATCATTCGCGGAAGCACAGCCTCAGTCGAGCAGGTTCCGAGCGTGATGAGGATCTCGTCCTTGAAGTACCGGAGAAACTGTAACAAAGGCATTCCTGACCATCGAGCAACCGTTCCAAGCACCACCACAATGAAGATCAGGGTGGTGACGTAGAGCGCAATCAGCAACTGGCCGAGCGACAGTAGCGTACCGATCCCGTACTTGCCGATAGTGAAAGCCATACCGGCACCGGCACCAATTGGAGCCAGCCGCATGACCATTGCCACGATTTTGAACAGCCCTTGCAGGAACAGGTCGATCGTATTGATCAGCGGCTTGCTGGTTTCACCCATTTGAACCAGGGCAACCCCCATCAAGACCGAAAGCAGGATGACCTGGAGCATGACGCCATTCGAGAACGCACCGATAAAAGTTTGCGGGATGATGTTCATGAAAAAATCGACGGTGCCACCCTGCTCACTGGCAGCTTGGCTGTACTTGGCGATGGCACTGCCATCCAGTGCGTCAACATTGATGTTCATCCCTACGCCTGGCTTTACGACGTTAACCACAATAAGGCCGATGACCAGGGCGATGGTTGAAAGAATTTCGAAGTAGAGCAGCGATTTAACGCCAATTCTCCCTACCTCTTTGATGCTGCCCATCTTGGCGATACCGACAACCACGGTGCCAAAAATAATAGGGGCCAACAGCATTTTGATGAGTCTGATAAAGCCGTCTGCAAAAGGTTGAAGCCTGGCTCCGAATTGCGGTTCAAAGTGACCAATTGCTGCACCGATTACGATACCGATCAGCACCTGCACATACAGCTGGCTGTACCAGCGGGTCTTGGAGATTTCCACGGAAGCACCTCATTTTATTTTTGTGATGGGCATGTGGCGTGACGTCAGTGGGTGACGCCTGATAACTGCGGCCTCTTGAAAAAAGCCGCAGTTCAAGGGCTATCAGCCTTCGCCCAACTCACGCATCACTGCGTACAAGGCTGACTTGGCTTCGAAGCCGACACCTGGAATATCCGGCAGACCGACATAGCCGTTCTCCACCCGAATCCCGTCAGCGAACCCGCCGAAAGGCTGGAACACATCCGGGTACGATTCGTTACCGCCCAGGTGTAGACCCGCTGCGATGTTCAGGGACATCTGGTGACCACCATGCGGAACTACGCGGCGGGAAGACCAACCCATTTCTTCCATCACCTTCAGGGTGCGCATGTACTCCACGAGTCCGTAAGACAGGGCGCAGTCGAACTGGAGGTAATCGCGATCAGGGCGCATACCACCGTGGCGTAGCAGGTTACGAGCATCCTGATGGGAGAACAGGTTTTCACCAGTCGCCATGGGCAGTTCATAGTGGTTTGCAAGCTCGGCCTGCAGTTCATAGTCCAGCGGATCGCCAACTTCTTCGTACCAGAAGAGGTTGTACTTTTTGATGGCTTCCGCGTACGCAATACCTGTTTTCAAATCGAAACGGCCATTGGCATCGACCGCTAGGCGACGCCCGTCCCCTACTACTTCAAGCACCGCTTCGATGCGACGAATATCTTCGTCCAGTGGCACCGCACCAATCTTCATCTTGACGACGTCGTAGCCACGATCCAGATAGCTCTGCATCTCAGCCTTGAGCTTGGTCTGGTCTTTGCCCGGGTAGTAGTAGCCGCCCGCCGCGTAGACCCAGACCTTGTCATCTGCCACGCCGTCACGATAACGGTCGGCCAGCAGGCGATACAGAGGCTTGCCTTCAATCTTGGCAACGGCATCCCATACAGCCATATCAATGGTGCCGACAGCGACTGAGCGTTCGCCGTGGCCACCTGGCTTTTCGTTGGTCATCAGGGCTTTCCAGATGGCAAACGGATCCAGGTTGTTGTTCTCGTGGTCGATGAGAGTATCTGGATCAGCTTCCGTGATACGCGCCAGGAAGCGATCACGCATCAGAGCGCCTTGTCCATAGCGACCATTGGAGTTGAAACCGTAACCGATGACAGGTTTACCATCGCGAATCACATCCGTGACAACAGCGACAACCGAGCAGGTCATTTTCGAAAAATCGATGTAGGCATTGGCGATTGGAGAGGCGATGGAGACGGTTTTTTCACGGATGTCTACGATACGCATGACGGGTTCCTCTTGTTGTTGGTGGCCCCACGTTATGCTTTGCGATGACACCCGCCCAATGCTATTAATGCCGCGCCCTATGCACAGGAGGCATTGCCCTTGGAACTCGTCTGGCTTGAAGATTTTTCAGCGCTTGCGGAATACGGCAGCTTTGTTCGTGCCGCTGAAGCGCGCCACGTCACTCAGCCGGCCTTCAGCCGCAGAGTCCGTTCACTGGAGAATTGGATGGGCGTGGAGTTGTTTGTGCGAACGCCTCAGGGCGCAACGCTGACCGAGGCTGGGAGGCAGATTTTGCCCAGTGCTCAGGAGGCTGCACGACGCTTGTACAGGATGCGCACAGAGGCACAGGAGGTGGCTGGGATGGCCGCCAAAACGCTGCAATTCGCAGCCACTCACTCCCTGTCATTCACCTTCTTTCCGAGATGGCTGAGAAGTACGGAAAATGGCGCCCCGATAGATGCTGTACGACTGCACTCAGATAGCATGGCTGTCTGTGAGCAGATGCTGATTCACGGCCAGGTTCAGTTCCTGCTTTGCCATCGCCATCCCGACGTCCCCCCCTTGCTAGCCCCTGATCAGTTCATTGGGAAGAAAGTTGGAGAGGATGTACTCGTGCCATTGGCGAGTGCCTCTGCCAATTTTGGTACCTCACCAGAAACACTGCCCTACTTGGCATACACCCACGAATCGGGTCTAGGCCGCATCGTCGCTCACCGACTCCACGGCAAGGAAGACTACCTTAACCTCAAGCCTCTTTTTAGTAGCCACCTTGCAGCAGTGCTGATGTCCATGGCCTTGGAAAGCAAGGGTGTCGCGTGGTTACCCAAAAGCCTGACAGAACAGGAAATGGCTGACGGTCGGCTTGTCAGGGCGCTCGACGAAAGCTGGGATATTCCCTTGGAGATTCATCTCACGCGTCCCACAGCCCCAATCAACCCATCTGCCGAAGAATTCTGGGCCAAGCTGGGCGGCTAGATCCATTTGGCCGCCTCCAGTTTTCATTTACCAATGGCGTTCCGGGGCCGAAGAAACTCCAATACGTCACGATTCGTGAAGTGTTTGATCACTGAATCGCCATTGCTTGAAGCCAGTAACCTGATTTCGCTCGTGGCCGCGAATTTCCCCAACAACAGCTAGTGCGGCCTGGCAGCGAGGGCTTCTTGTTTAATGTTGTATCTTCGGGCCAATGGCCTGCGGGCTATCTGATCAATCCAAACGTGGAACCTCTGGATCAGAAATGGCTGAAGGCGTTCAGCAAAACGCATTGGGCCGGTGACCAAACCGACCCAATGCCATACGAGCTGATCCATTTACCGCGAATCGACTAACCCAAGGTGTTAAGGCACACCACCTTGGGTTGGGTCATTTCCTCGTAGGCAAAACGTACGCCTTCCCGGCCCAGGCTACCGTACTTGGAACCGCCAAACGGCATCGCATCGAAGCGGTAGTCGGAAGAGTCGTTGATCATCACTCCCCCGGCTTCGATTCTCCGTGCGGCGCTCATCGCGGTTGCCAGATCATTGGTGAAGATCCCGGCATGCAGGCTGTATTCGGGTTCATTGGCCAACGCGATGGCTTCATCGAAGCTCTCGAAGCATTGCAGTACCACCACCGGAGCGAAGACTTCATTGCGCCAGAGTCGACTGGCGTGATCGACGTTTTCCAACACAGTGGCGGCGTAGCACGATCCTTCACGCCGATGGCCGCAGAGCAACGTGGCGCCCTCTTGCAAGGCCTCGTTCACCACTTGCTCGGCATTCTGCGCGGCTTGCGCAGTAATCATGGGGCCGATATCGGTAACGGCCAGCAATGGATCGCCGACCACAAGCGCACGGGCCTGGCTGACGAATTGCTCTCGGAACGCGTCATAAATCGACGCCTGAATCAGCAAGCGCTGAGTGCCTACGCAGTTCTGCCCCGCTGCCCAAAAGGCTCCGGACACGCAACTCTCGACAGCGGCCTCAAGGTTGCAGTCGCCCATGACGATTACCGGCGCATTGCCGCCCAGGTCCATGGCGAGTTTCTTCAACCCGGCCGTGCGGGCAATCTGCTCTGCGGTGACGAAACCGCCGGTGAAGGAAATCATCCGCACTTCACGGGCGGCGACCAACGCCTTGCCCAGTTCCGCGCCGCCGGTGGCGACTGTGACCACTGATTCAGGCAAGCCTGCTGCGACCAGATAAGACACCAGTTTAATGGCCGACAATGGCGCGAGCTCGGAGGGTTTGAGAATCACCGCGTTACCGCCCGCAATGGCCGGACCGAGTTTATGCGCCACCAGGTTCAACGGATCGTTGTACGGCGTGATCGCAACGATCAGACCCAGAGGTTCACGGGAAAACCAGCCCTGACGCGATTCGGAACCTTCATAAGCGTCGAAAGGCACCACCTCCCCGGCATTGCGCCTGGCCTCCTCGGCCGACAGCTTGAGGGTGTTGACGCAGCGTTTGACCTCCTTTTCCGCCTGTTTGAGGGTCTTTCCGGCCTCGTCGACGATCAGCCTGGCAAACACACCGGCATCACGTTCGATGTTGATTGCGGCTTGCTCAAGAATACGAGCCCGACGATGACGCGCTAACGCCGCGCACGCTCGTGCACCACTGCGCCCAGTCTCCAACAACTGCGGAACTTGCGACGCACAGACATTCGTTACGCTACCGATGACGGAACCGTCATAGGCGTTAAAGACTTCAATGGGCGACTCCACGATATCCAGAACCAGGCGCGATAATTTCACAGTCTTACTCCTGGTTGCGTGCAATGGATTGATGGATGCTGACGATGTCCGAGAGCAGCGCAAACGCTGTTTCCGTACGCCCGGCTCCCGGCCCCGAAACCGTTACCGCACCGAGCAGTTGCGAGGTAAACGACACCGCGTTGGTTGCGCCGCCAACACTGGCCAGCGGATGATCGTTGTGCAACAGCCGCGGTTCGACACTGGCACTGATCGAGCCGTCGGCATTGCGCATCGCCGACCCGATCAGCTTCCAGCGAGCGCCGTCCTGCCGGGCTTTTTCGATGTCGCCAAGGCTCAGGGACGAAATGCCGCTGCACGTGACGTCACTGACCGTCAGCTTTGCGTCCAGCAGTTCATTCGCCAGGATCACCACCTTGAGGCGTACGTCATGCCCCTCGACATCCGCCGTCGGATCGGCTTCGGCGTAGCCCAGTTCCTGAGCCTTGGCAACGGCCTCGGCAAACCCCAGGCCGCCTTCCATGCTGGTGAGCACGAAGTTGGACGTGCCGTTGAGAATCCCTTCAAAACCGACAATGGAGCTGCCTGCCAGCGCCTGCCGGGCCAGGCGAATAACCGGCGTGCCGCTCATGACCGAGCCTTCGTATTCAAAGGCGACATGCTTGCGTCGAGCCAGCGCCTTGAGCTCCGCGCCGTGCAAGGCGATGGGGCCCTTGTTGGTGGTGACGACATGCTGGCCGCCCTCCAGTGCCCAACGGCAGAACGACGTCGCCGGTTCACCGTCCACCGGGTTGGTGAAGGTGGCTTCAACAATAATGTCCGCGCCGCAATCCTTGATCACCGCTTCGTTGAGGGCTGCGACGTCGCCACCCGACAGTTGCGCCAATGCACCTTTGACTGCCGGCAATTGGGCCAGCACATGGGCGTCCAGCCCTTCGCGACCAATCACCGAACCGAGAAACAAGTCGGTCACACCGACGATTTTCAGGGTGAAACCCAGTTCTGTTTTCCACTGTTCGTTACGTTCGGCAATCAGCTGAGCCAATGCCCGGTTAACACCACCAAAGCCAACCAGCGCCAATTTGTATTCAGTCATTTTGTTATGCCCTTGATCCGGGTGATGGGTTGTTGGGCACTAGGTTAGGGCTGGGCCCAGGGCAGTGAAATAGGCCAATTTGCTCTATTTTATGGGCGTTTTGACCAGTGTCAGGACAGAGCTTCAGAATCGGGTAGGAGGCGGACCAATCTTGACCACCACATCCCCCCTGTAGGAGCGAGCTTGCTCGCGAAAAACCGGAGAACGCCGCGGGGTGTCAGGCTTTCAGCGTTATCGTTGACGACCATCGTCGGAACGCCGCCCGGAGCAAGCTCGCTCCTACAGGCTATTGCGCAAGCTCGCGCCACCGATTTGGCCTTTGAACAGTGCCTGTTTAACGGCTGTCAGTGTTACTCGATGAAAGCTACAACGCCTTGCGTCGTTGCCTACAGGTACGCCAGAATCCGCCGGCTTGTGCGCATTGGGGCCGCTCGGTAACTTGATTCGCGTCACTGCCCATCAGTGATCGGGTTTAGCAGCCCGTGGTGATTTGAAACGCATTTGCATTCCAGACAGTCAGGTCATTTCATGCCTGCACTTCATGGTAGCTGTGTGCAGGGCGCCTTCGGGCGCGCCGGTTTCAGGTCTCCCCGGTCTGCTAACCTGCGCACAGCTGCCACCCTAATGAGATGGTCAGCCCAGTACGGGAACCCCGTTAAATCTAAACTTACCGGGCTTCTCACTGATTTGCGGAGACCTCTCATGGATATCTTGGACTTGCTCGGCCTGGATATTGGAAAAAGCACCTTTCATCTCATAGGGCACGACGCCAAAGGCAAGGAAGTATTGCGCAAGAAATTCAATCGCAACCGCTTGCTTGAGTTTGCCGCAAGGCTGAAGCCCTGCACCATAGCGATGGAGTCTTGTGGCGGTTCACACTGGCTTGCTAGGAAGCTCTTGTCCTTCGGTCATCAAGTGAAATTGATCGCGCCGCAGCATGTGAAACCTTACGTCACCGGGAATAAAAACGACTACATCGACGCTGAGGCAATCTGCGAAGCCGCATCCCGTCCTAAAACACGTTATGTCGCCATCAAAACCGTGGAACAGCAAGTGCTATCGACACAGCACCGTCTTCGGGAGGCGTTGGTAGTCCATCGGACTCAAACGATAAATCGCATTCACGGGTTCTTGCTTGAGTTCGGGATCGCGTTGCCTGCAACAAAAGCGGCTATGAGTCAGGTTCACCAAATTATGGACGACCCTGCCGCAGAGTTACCGCAACAGCTGAAATCCTTCATTGAACATCTGCTAGAAGAGATGAGACGGCTCACCGACGAAATTAAGGCGATTGACCGGAGTATCAAAGAGCAAGTGGACGCTGATGATGCGGGAACACGCCTGATGAGCATCCCCGGCATCGGCCCTATCATCGCTAGCGCGTTGCTGGCCGACGTCGGCGACGCTTCCAATTTTCACTCATCGCGAGACTTCGCCGCTTCGCTGGGACTGGTGCCGAGGCAGTATTCAACAGGTGGCCAAACCGTTCTTTTGAACATCAGCAAGCGCGGTGATAAATACCTTCGAAAGCTTATGATTCAAGGCTCGCGTGCAGTTCTGGTGCACATAGATAAACGTACCGATGCTTTGGGGACTTGGTGCAGAGACCTGTTGATACGAAAGCACCCGAACAAAGTCGCCTGCGCCTTGGCCAATAAATTGGCAAGGATCGTATGGGCTGTTTTAGCTCGCGGAGTTAGCTACAACGCACAATCCATGGCTTGATCGAAATTCACTACCGGCTTTTGCGACGACAAGATGATGACGATAAACAGCTCAACTCCTGCATGAAAACCTGGCAAACGAGACAGCTCTCGAAGCTGGCACCCTTTTTAAGGACAGGCAGGAGCGATTACTCATCAAGGGCCAGGCGGCAAAACTGCCGACCACGAGCCCGGATACATTAGCGCAAGCATGCTTTACCGCTCATCGCTCGTGGTTGCAGGAGGTGGGCTGACCATACATTCGTTTAGCAGCGATTCGGTGACGGCTCCAAATTGTTGGAGACTGAAATATGTTCAAGGTCACACCAAACCCGCCAGACGCCGATCCCGCCTCGCCCTACGAAAGCCCCGATTCAAAAAAACTCAACGAGGCCGCCGAGCGTGCCCTCGCTTACCACTTCCCCTCAACCGCCGACATCAAAGCTACCCCCAGAACAATCAGCACGCTGTTTACCGTCGCCCCTGAAGTCACGACTGAAACCCTGATGGTCTATCTGGTCGAGACCCTGGCCTCGGTCGATGTGATGGTGCATCAACAGGTGGATCATCTGGAGGGTGGTGACCGCAATGCCCTGCTGGGCATTTCCAACAGCGTGATGCTCGCCGAAATCACCGCGAACCGCGTGCTCGATCAAATCGAACCGGTCGCATAAACCCGCAATACCACATACCCCTGTGGGAGCGAGCTTGGTCCGGGCGGCGTTCCGACGATGAGGCCCTGTCATCCAACATCTCTATTGACTGTCACGCCGCCATCGTCGGAACGCCGCCCGGASCAAGCTCGCTCCCACAGGGATTGTGGCCGACCGTGGGATTGGCGGTCACTGAAGATCAAAACTGTAGGAGCGAGCCTGCTCGCGATAGCGGTGGGGACATGGTTGCTTTTGCCCTGGCAACATTGGGATGAAACGGGTGAGAGTGCCATGCCTGGCGCACGCATAAAAGCCAACACACGTTGGCTTTCAGCGGTAAGAAAAATGGGCTATACGACAGACGACAGCACAAAGGAGGTCACGGTATTTTCCACCCCGGGCAACGCGGCAATTTCAGTCCAGACCTTGTGCACCCGCTGCGGACTCGCAGCACCCACCCGCAGCATCAGGTCGAATTCACCGCTCATGACATCGCACTGAATGACTTCCGGAATGGCCCGCAGCGCTTGCAGCACTTCCGCACCCCGCATCCGGTCGTAGCGGTAAACGAAAATCACCGCGTTGATGTTCGAAGTGGCTTGTCGCCCCTCCCCCGTGCGTACCGTATATCCCTGTATTACCCCGTCGCGTTCAAGTCTTTCTATACGTTGGCGCACCGCATTGCGTGACAGATTGACCTTGGCTGCCAGCTCGGCATGTGCAGCCCTGGCATTGAGCTGTAGCTCCGCGATGATGTGTTCATCGAGGGGGTCCAGAATTCGCTTCACTTGGCCTCCTGTTGCCGCGCCTTCACAGCGCGCTGAGCAGCTCATGGATGGTGTCGAGATCGTCCGGTTGAATCCGGTAAACCTGCGCCTGTCCTTGCGTCGCGACCTCAGGTTGCGATCCCGCCAAACTGATGCCCAACTCGCCAAGCAGTGCCGCCGACTTGACCGGTGAGATTTCCCCCAGGGTCACCATGGGCGCCACCAGGCTTCGCCGATACAACCGGGCGGCCAGCACACCAGTGGCTGTATGCGGGTCGATGACGTATCCAGTGTCACGATACAGCGAGGTGATTTCCGTCAGCGTCTGCTCATCACTGACCGCATAGGAGTCGATGATCATCCGCGCCTGCAACCAGAACTCGTTGGCGATGACCATCTCGCCGCTGGACTCGAACCCCTCCATCAGGGCACACACCGCCTGGTCGTCACGCCCGTAGAGCTCCCAGAGAAACCGTTCCAGATTGGAAAAGATCGACAGGTCCATGGCAGGCGAAAGCGTCTTGTTGGCTCGTGACCTGCTGTAGTGGTTCTTCTGAAACAACTGATGCAACGCGTCATTCTGGTTGGTCGCAACAATCATCTGGGTGATCGGCAGGCCCATTTTTTGCGCGATGTAGCCTGCGTACACCTCGGCAAAACTCGCCGCCGGCACACTGAAACCGATCGGACGTTGACCACCCCCCAGTTGCAACACGGCGTGGAAATAAAACACCAGTTGCGCCAACACACTGACCCAGTTACTCGAGTTGAAACTGATCGCCTCGTGCTGCGCATACGGCCATTGTCGGAACAGCCGGGTGACGATGGTCTGGCAATCGTCGAAGCTGCCATTCACCGCAAACTGATGAACCCTTGGGTGCGCCGCTGCTCGCAGATGCTGGAGTTGGTCCAGGGGTACGCCCTTCTCTGGGTAAAACACCACCACGGGGGTGTCCTCACAGTGCTTGAACGCCTCGATGGCCGCCAGCCCGGTATCGCCGTTTGTGGCACCGATCACCACCCCACGACGCCCGCGCTTGTGCAGAAAATACGGCACCAGCCGCGCCTGCAACTGCGCGGCAAAATCCTTTGAGGAACGAGTCGGCCCGTGGAACAGTTCCAGCACCCACTCGTTACGATCGACCTGATGCAAAGGCGCCAGGGAACGATGGCTGAATTGACTGCCAGCCTCTTTGAGCATGCGCTTGAGGTCTGTCTCGGGGATCGCCTCGCCCACAAACGGACTGATCACCCTGTAGGCCAGTTCGTCATAGGGCAAGGTCGACCAGTTGGCGATATCCTGCGATTCAAACAGCGGCAGTTCGAGCGGTACGAACAGCCCACCGTCCTCGGCAATGCCAGACAATACGACCTGTTCGAAGTCGACCTGCACGGCCGAATTTCGGGTACTCACATAACGCATGGTTGGCTCCGGCCATTCATTTGAAACGATGTGCCTGCTCGACCAGCCAGGTGGAAAACATCACCGCGTCGGGGTGCTGCTCGGCCCCGGAACCGCGCACAAGGTAAAAAGACTCGCTGGCTTCGATACGCTGGGTAAAGGGTTCGACCAATCGTCCATCCTGAAGCATCTCCTCCACCATCGAGGACCGCGCCAGGGCGATCCCCTGCCCTAACTCGGCCATGCGCAAAGTGCAGATCAATGTGTCGAACTGCATGCCGGTCGAGAAATCGACGGTGTCCGCACCGACCATGTTCAACCAGTAACCCCAACCCTCTTCGTAGCCCAGGACATGCAACAGCGAATGGTGCGACACGTCCGCAGGTACCGTCAGCGGCGACCTTGCCATCAGGTCCGGCGAGCAGACCGGGAACAACGTGTCCCAGGTCAGGCGCTGCGACACCAGGCCGGGCCATTGACCGTGGCCCCAGCGAATCTCCATGTCATCCTCCCCGTCCAGTTCCTTGACCCAGATATTGCTGATGTAGCGGATATCGACATGCGGATGCGCCTGGCTGAACCCTGCCAGCTTGGGCGCCAGCCAATGCACGAAGAACGCCAGGCTGCCACGCACCTTGATCGGCCGACGTTTGTGCTGGCCAAAAATTTCGTTGGTCCCCACTGCCAGTCGCGTGATCGCATCCTGCACCACCGGCAGATACGCCTGGCCTTCCTCGGTCAGTCCCAAGCCACGGGGCAAGCGCTTGAACAGTGCCACTCCAAGATGGCTTTCCAGTTGGCGGATCTGCTGACTGACTGCCCCCTGGGTCAAAAACAGCTCTTCGGCAGCATGGGTGAAGTTCAAACAGCGGGCAGACACCTCGAATGCCCGCAGCCAGTTCAATGGGGGTAGCGTCTTTTGCTTCATGGCTTGAACCTCTTGGACGCCCCCTCCACCGAGCACGCTTGCCCATCCCGTCGACGCTGACTAGAACGCGTCGGACGGTTGTGCCAAGGGGGCAACCGACAAGCGTCGCTCGCGGCTTTTGCGGGTAATGTAATACACGAAATAGCACCAGGCGATGAAAGGCAAACCGAAGTACAACGCCACTCGCTGCTCCGGATCGAACGCAATCCCGACACACGCCAGACTGCAGCAGACCAGCGCTCCCAGCGGCACCCATGGATAACCCCGGACACGGAATTTCAAGTCGCGGATGTCACCGCCGTTGGCCACATAGTGACGGCGAAAAGCAATCTGGCTCGCAGCGATGCTCATCCAGACCACCACGACCGCCAATCCGGAGATCGACACCAGCGCCAGATAGATGGTGTCGGCGGCAAACACGCTACTGAGCAACGAGGCAGCCCCACCCGCCATGCTGACGATAATGGCGTTGAGCGGCGTACCCATGCGAGTCAGGGCCGAGAACCGCTTGGGCAGGTGACCCTGGTCACTCAGCGTCCAGAGCATCCGTGACGCGGCATACAAACCGGAGTTGGCGGCCGACAGCAAGGCACTGATGATCACGAAGTTCATGATGTCTGCCGAATAGGGAATCCCGATGTAGGTAAATACAGTGACGAATGGACTCTCTACCAGGCCGGCCTGCTCTCGAGGCAATAGCGTCGCCAGGACGAAAATGGTCCCCACGAAAAAGATCGCCAGGCGCAGCACCGTCGTACGAATGGCACGCGGCACGTTGCGCTGCGGGTCCTTGGTTTCCCCAGCGGCAATACCGATCAACTCAGTGCCGGAGAACGCAAAAGACACCGCCAGTAACGTCATTGCTATAGGCATGACTCCGGTAGGAAAAAGTCCTTCGCGAGTGAAGTTGCTCAGCCCGATACTGTGGCCCTGATCGATGTGCAGCAGACCGAGAATCGCGCCACCGCCGATCATCAGAAACACGATGACGGTCACCACTTTAACCAGAGACAACCAGAACTCGGTCTCCGCGAACAAACGCACCGAAATCACATTGGTCAGAAACACCAGGCCCGCAAATAGCGCACTCCAGATCCATACCGGTGTATCCGGGAACCAACGCGCCATCAAGATACCGGCGGCGGTGAATTCAGAACCGATGGCCACCGTCCAGGTCAGCCAATACAGCCAAGCCACGGTATAGCCGGTACCAGGCCCGAGAAAACGGGTGGCGTACGTACTGAATGAACCGGTTTCCGGCATCTGTACCGCCAGTTCGCCCAGGCACATCATCACCATGTAAACCATGAGCGCGCCGATGATGTAAGCGATCACCGCGCCCAAGGGACCGGCCTGGTTAACCGTGTACCCGGACGTGAGAAACAGTCCGGTGCCGATGACGCCGCCCAATGCCAACATGACAATATGCCGTGTTTGCATCTCCTGTTTAAAACCGGAACGCGAATGAAGTTGTTCTTCTTTTATGGACATGGTTGTTCTCATGAAAGTTATTAGGGCTCGAATTAACGTCTGCGATGACTGACTGGGCAGAGAAAAAACAGATCGCCACTAAGTTTTATTATTATTCCACTTCATGAACGCCCCACTCACATCCTTGCAGTGAGGTTTAACGCTAACGCTTCAGTTTGCAACTTCGGCGCAACTTTCATTGATTGAAAGCTGCGTGTTTGCTTGTGCGGGTCCGTTGCCCGCCTCCCTGACAAATGCGAACGCCTGTTTCAGGTCGTCGAGCAGATCGTCGGTGTCTTCAATGCCGACAGAGATCCGCACCAGCCCTTCGGAAATACCCAGGGCCAGGCGTTCCTCCAGCGTGTTCTCGACATGGCTGGTGGTACGGGCCGGACCGTAGATGGTTTCCACCGCACCGAGATTGCCCGCGCAGTGGGCGAATTGCAGTCGTGGCAAGAGCACCTTGACCGTGTCCATGCCGCCCACCACGACAAAACTGACGATTGCACCGAAACCGGACATTTGCGCGCACGCCACCGCATGATTCGGATGGCCGGGCAAGCCGGGATAATTGACCGACTCCACCAAGGGTTCGACGCAAAGATACTCTGCCAGAGCACGGGCACTGCGTTGCTGCTGACGCATGCGCAGCACCAACGTTTTCATGCCGCGAATGATCATGTAGGCGGAGAACGGGTCGAGCGTCGCACCGTTGATTTCCCGGTAATGACGCACCTTGCCCATCAGTGATTCACTACCGCACACCAGGCCGCCAAGCACGTCGCCGTGGCCGCTGAGAAACTTGGTGGCACTGTGAATGACCACGTCCACACCCAGCGCCAGCGGGTTCTGATTCAATGGCGTGGCGAAGGTGTTATCCGCCACCACAATGGCACCGACGCGCTTGGCCGCAGCCACCAGACGCTCGATATCGAGTATTTTCAGCGTCGGGTTGGTCGGTGTTTCCAGATACACCAACTGGCAACCTTTGGCGATTTCGCATTCGATTTCTTCGTGATCGAACGTCTCGCACAACGTCACGTTCACACCGGTGCGCGGCAGGAACTCTTCGAAAATCTTGTTGGTGCCACCATAGCTGTCCCTGGTCGACACCACCCGATCGCCATGGGCCAGGAAGGTGTAAAGCACACTGCTGATCGCTGCCATCCCGCTGCTGAACGCCACGGCAGATTCGGCCTGCTCCAACTCGCGAATCTTTGCCTCGAGGGTCTCGACTGTCGGGTTGCTCATGCGGCTGTAAATAAAGCCGGGCGCCTTGCCCAACGCAACGTCGTACCAGACATCGATGTCGTCATAACCATAGGCGGCACTGACCACGATGGGCGTTTGAGTGGCGTTGTAGGGATGCCTGACTTGCTCCCCGCCCCACACTGCACGGGTTCCCGCACCCGCATTAACAAACCCTGCGCTGCCTGGTTTTTTATTCATAAAGACTACTCGCACTGAGGGTGGCGAATGTTGAGTCACTCACCGGATCTGGCGGCCAATATAGTGAAAAGCAGCGCCGCCGAGAAACGATGTTATCGGTGCCAAAGGGCCGCTTTTTTTAATGGCTGCGATTGCGCAGATTCAGGTCAGTTGCGGCAGCGAAACGATCTCTTTCAGGAGCGACATCGGCATTCAATACTCCGATAACGTGAGTTTTTCCTTGATCGCGCGCGGCTGCCAAAACCTCGGCATCAACGACGAGTGCAAAGTTTTCCCGTGTCGATATCAGGCACGGAGGTGGCGCGATCAGGTATCTGGATTGTCGGACAAGCCGGGTAAGGTGGCGCAACTTTTCACTGCGGTGGCCACATCGCGGTGACAGAGCTTATAGAACAGTAGCGTTGAGGACTGTCGCTTTCAGGAGGGGCAACAGCAAGCCCCTGATCGCCTACCCCTCACTCAGAACGCTTGAATGTCGATCGCCAAAGAGTAAAACCAATGATTAGCCCGAGCTCCAAGGATTCGTATGGCCAATTGGCGCAGGGCTTCAAGCCTCGTCACGTCACAATGCTGTCAATCGCCGGTATCATCGGCGCCGGTTTATTCGTTGGCTCAGGACATGCCATTGCCGCTGCCGGGCCGGCCGTCCTCCTGGCCTATCTATTCTCAGGCCTGCTCGTCGTTCTGGTCATGCGCATGCTCGGTGAAATGGCGGTGGCCAACCCGGACACCGGTTCGTTCTCCACCTATGCCGACCAGGCAATAGGTCGTTGGGCAGGCTTCACCATCGGTTGGCTCTACTGGTGGTTCTGGGTGCTGGTGATCCCTATTGAAGCACTGGCCGCCGGCCATGTGTTGAACCAATGGTTTCCCCAGATCGATGCCTGGCTGTTCGCCCTGGTGTCGATCATTGCGTTGGTGATCACCAATCTGTTCAGTGTCTCCAAGTACGGCGAATTCGAATTCTGGTTCGCCATGGCCAAGGTGGTGGCGATCATCGGTTTCATCGGCGTGGGTTTTGCCGTGCTGATGGGCTGGGTGCCCGATCGGGAAGTCAGCGGATTGAGCGGACTGATGGCCGAGCATGGCGGATTTGCCCCCAACGGCCTGTCGGCGGTAGTCGGCGCTTTCATCACCATCATGTTCAGCTTCATTGGTACTGAAGCGGTCACCATCGCCGCCGCCGAATCCGACAACCCGTCGCAGAACATTGCCAAAGCCACGCGTTCGGTGATCTGGCGCATCGGCGTGTTCTACCTGTTGTCGATTTTCGTGGTCATCTCCGTGGTGCCCTGGAACGATCCGCTGCTGGCCCAGGTAGGCTCCTACCAGCGGGCACTGGAAATCATGAACATTCCGCACGCCAAGTTCATGGTGGACGTAGTGGTGCTGATCGCCGTGGCCAGTTGCATGAACTCCTCGATCTACATTGCCTCGCGAATGCTGTACTCGCTGGGCCGTCGTGGCGATGCGCCGAAGGCGCTGAAGGCGACCTCCTCCGAAGGCGTGCCGCGGGCAGCAGTCATCGCCAGCACCGTGCTGGGCGCAGCGATCACCGTGTGGAGCTACTTCATGCCCGCCGGGCTGTTTGACTTCCTGCTGGCCAGCTCCGGTGCGATTGCCTTGCTGGTGTACCTGGCCATTGCGGTGTCGCAGCTGCGTATGCGCCGGATGCTACATCGGCAGAATGTCGAACTGGCCTTTCGCATGTGGCTATTCCCGTGGCTCACATGGCTGGTGATCGCGTTCATTTGCGCAGCGTTGGCGGTCATGATGATCACCCCAGAACACCGTAGCGAAGTGAGCTCGACCATTGGCCTGGCGCTGGCGATTTCCTTTATCGGTCTGGTGACATCGCGTCAGCCTGCGCGGGATGCAAGGGCGACGTCGGTGGGATAAACCCAGGGAGGTAATTGCGCCGAACCTGATACTCCCTACGCCGAGGCTGGGGGGGGGTATTACAAGCGCCTGTGTCTGCGGCCGTAATCGCTCTTTGTGAGGACATGACCTCCGATGTCATCGAACTCCACCGTTTCTGACGGTACCACTACAAAATCAGTTGGTTTTCTGCTGCTGGATAAATTCACACTGATTTCCCTGGCGTCAGCCGTAGAGCCACTGCGCATGGCCAATCAGTTGTCGGGGCGAGAGCTATATCGCTGGCATACGTTCAGCCCCGGTGGAGAGCCTGTCTGGGCCAGTGACGGCGTGCCGATTACGCCGGACGGTTCGTGGAGCAATCCATTAGTGGCGGACACTGTAATCGTGTGCGGCGGTGTTGGAATCCAGAGCGTGATTACCCGCGAGCACATTACCTGGCTGCAAGCCCTTGCGCGTCAATCCAGACGGCTGGGAGGCGTGTGCACGGGCAGTTGGGCACTGGCCAAAGCCGGGCTGCTCGATGGTTATGAGTGCAGTGTGCACTGGGAGTTTCTGGCCGCCATGCAGGAAGCATTTCCGCGAGTCAGCATCAGTGCGAGTCTGTTCACCCTCGACCGAAACCGCTTCACAAGCTCCGGCGGAACGGCCCCTATGGACATGATGTTGCACCTGATCGGTCGCGATCATGGTCGTGAATTATCTGCTGCCATTTCGGAAATGTTTGTCTACGAGCGCATACGCAACGAACAGGACCATCAGCGCGTCCCCCTCAGACATGTGCTGGGAACTCAGCAGCCCAAGCTGCAGGAGATCGTTGCGTTGATGGAGGCCAACCTCGAGGAACCGCTCGACCTGGATAACCTTGCAGAATACGTTGATCTGTCACGTCGACAGCTAGAGCGGCTATTTCAGAAATACCTTCACTGTACGCCGTCGCGCTACTACATGAGGTTACGTCTTGTTCGAGCGCGACAACTGCTTAAGCAAACATCATTGTCGATCATTGAGTTGGCGTATGTATGCGGTTTCGTGTCCACACCCCACTTTTCCAAATGCTATCGCGAGTACTTTGGTGTTCCACCCAGCGACGAGCGTTCCGGCTCTGAAATGAGTCGCATAGCGGCAACGCTTGCGACTACGCAGCAGTCATCGACCAGACCACTGACAGCGCTCGACCAGGCACGAAACGAATCGACTTTTGCCAGTGTTCGAATGATTGATCGTTCCGATTTGGCGCAATCGTGCTGATCGGCCGTCCCTGCCGCCCCATTCATCCGTAGTGCATGGGTTTACTCAATAAGATCACGCAGGAGATTTGACGTGCACATTGGTGTTCCTCTCGAAACCCAGACCGGTGAAACACGGGTTGCTGCAACCCCGGAAACCATCAAAAAGCTGATCAGCCAGGGTCATAAGGTCACTGTACAAAGCGGCGCCGGCGTCAATGCCAGCGTAGTCGACAGTGCCTATGAAG